>JAAFHQ010001021.1 GCA_013298445.1 Chitinophagales bacterium
GCAACACTTTTTTAAGTTTGCCCTCTTGCTCCATGCCGATCAAAATTGGCTTCATGGTTTCGGGGCTCACACCAAGGGCTTTGCAAATAGATTCCATTTTTTGCATAGGGTACTTTGCAAAAGTAGCGGCTATTTTTTCCTGAGGACTACGGTTGTCTACTGCGGGAAAATCTTCGAGGATATTGCGCGATTTTAAATCTTCGGGGGCCAATTCCGGAATGTTTTCCGGCTCTGGGATGACTTGTGCCGGATCTGGAATCTGGGTATCTATGATCATGTCGGTTTTGTCGGCGGTTTCATTGATTTTGTCTCCCTGCTCCTGCACAGTTTCACTGGTGCGATCTACTTTTTCCTGCAAGTTTTGCAGTACCCGGCTGGATAACCCCTCTAAGAAACGAGCTGAATAAAAAGCAGCAAGAACGCAACAACCTGCGTAGATGAAGTAATTGAGGGTATCTCCTTTGGTATCGTTCAGGATATTGCTGTCCACCACTTTTAAAAACAAAGGAATGGCAATCGTGGCAACCAGGCCCATCAACAAACTGCGCATAAAATTGCGCTCTTCTTTGGGCGCGTTGAGATAATTGGCAGTGCCGCCCAATATACCCGTTATGGCCATTATCGCAAGCAGGGTAAGGATATAGTGCCAATCCATAGTGGATGCAGCCGGTGAGTTGTCAATAGGCGGCTGAACGCGGGCTAAAGAATCAGTGATGCTTTGGGAAATAGAATCGGCTATGCTTTGACGTAAGGAGTCCACCAATAAAGACAAAGAATCTGGCATGACTTGAAGGTTTAAGTGTTTTTTTACGAATATAGGAGGAAAAATGATAAGTAAGCACCTTGAACACCATATTTATGCGGTGGCAATTGTCATCCAAGGTGGCTTAACACCTTTCACCCTAATTTTTCCTACCGAATTCTAAAAAAAACTGCGTGGAGGTTTGCATACTAAACAAAAAAGTCACATTTTTGTAAAAGTTCTATACAGGCCATTCCCCTTAGGTCTGCTCAAATACGTGTCAAACAAATCAAGTCTCGGAACGACTGTTGTTTATAAAACAGTTGAAAGATCAAGTAACCGAATAAGTATGTGAAGGCCTTTTACTTTTGGTGACTTTTTGCGTCAAAAGAAAAGATTACAAAGAAGCAGAATTTGTAGTCGGAGGTGCAACTGAAAACAACCATGAACAAAACCTACTAGCACTGTATCTATTACTGTCGCTGTGTAGAGAGTTAAACACGTAAACATGAGAAAATTAATTCTTGCGATCATTTTTTTAGGTTCCATTGTTGTCGCAGGATCCGCACAAGAGTTCCAAATCGCCTGTACCAATGGGTACACCAACAACAACACTTTCTGTTGTGGCTACACCAAAGCCAATCAAGCCAACGTTGGCGTGATCAAGTTTCCGAATTTTGCCCCCCCTCTAAATGTCGGAGTTGTGTACAACTGGTATGCAATCCATCCGGATGGCCCCAAAACATGGGATACACCAGTTTCTGCACGGATGGTACCATTGCCTTGGTCAGGTGAGTATCAGGTTTTTGTGATGATCCATTTTATTGACAAAACAACCTTGCGTAGAGTAAGCAGTTATCGATCCAATACGGTAACTGTTAAGGCTTTGGCTTGTGAAGAAACCAAAGAAGCAGGAACGCATTAAAACTTAACCAAGCTTTAAGTAAAAACAGTATCGCGGGAGCACAGTACGTTCGCGATACTGTTTTTATTTTAAACTCACTCGCTTTTTCTTTGCTTTTCTGCAAAATAAGAAACACCTAACTTGTTCAGGGTGAAAATTAAATTTTTCGTCAACCCAATAATAGGTCTGCTGATTTTTTTACCTTTATTTCTCTACCTGCACCGGGCAAAAGAACAAGTATAGATGAACAAACAACAAACATTAGCACTGCTGATACTGCTTTGGAGTAGTATGCTCAACACTTCTCTTTTTGCTCAGGATCGAGCACTGTTGACTTTTACGGTGGCGAGTGGCGATTTTGAACGTCAAAACAGCCCGGTCAGTTTAAATCTGGACGGAATTGCCCTTCCGGCTTCCGCTTATCAACTCCTGGAACTCACCCCAAAAGGTAAAGTGCCCGTCCCTTTTCAGTTGGAACAAGGGCCAACGAAACAATTGTGCTGGATTTTAACAGGTGCCACGCCGGCCGGAACCAAGCGCGTTTTTGAGTTACGCACAGGTACAGCAAGTGCTGCTGCTTCACCCATCGTTGCCATTCGGGAAAAAGGCGCCATCGTTTTTCAACGCAAGCAACGCAATCTGTTGCGGTACCAATACGCCGAAGCCAACGTGCCCGAAGGCAAATCCGAGCTTTTCCGCCGTGGCGGCTTCATCCATCCATTGTGGTCGCCCAAAGGAGAGGTCTTAACCCGTGTTCAGCCCCCTGATCACATCCACCATTACGGCATTTGGAATCCCTGGACCAGCACGGTTTTTGAAGGCCGCAAACTGGATTTTTGGAACCTGTACAAAGGGGAA
>JAAFHQ010000102.1 GCA_013298445.1 Chitinophagales bacterium
TCATAGAGCAGCCTTTAAATGATTACGCTTCGAGCTCCCAAGATAATGATTTTGGCCTAGGAACGGAAACAGAATAAAGTAAACACTTGACAAGCTCTTTTTCGATTTCGCTGCGTTACTCCTCAGTTGCGTAGGCTCGCTATGCGCCTTCGTCCTGCCTTGCCAAATCAAAAAATAGCCAAGTCAACCCGTTTACTTTATTCTATTTCCGTTCCTTAGCTATTTGATGTAGCCCTTCATGTACTGCGTAATCGCCTCGGTTTTGTTGTTTACTTGGAGTACTTTGTACAACTTCTTGACGTGTGAACGCACGGTCTCGATGGAAATGAACAACTCACTGGAAATCGTGGCGTAACTCTTACCATCCACCAATTTTTCCAAAATCTCTTTTTGTCGATCCGAAAGAATACTGGCTTTGCTGACCCTGCCGCCCATCAGGTGATTGACAATTTCACGGGCGATCGATGGCGACATGTACGAGCCACCATTGGCCACAATGCGCAAGGCCTCTACAATTTCGTCCAGACTGGCTTTTTTGGAAATGTAGGAGCAAGCCCCCGAGCACAAGGCTTTGAGAATCACGTCTTCCTCTTCATAAGTGGTCAGCATGATGATGTCCTGCTGCGGCAATCTCTCCAAAATCAAGGGGATGGCTTCCAGCCCGGACAAACCGGGTAGCCCGATGTCAAGAATCAAAATATCCGATTGTAGTGAAGGATTGATGTTCAACGCGTGCAAGAAAGATTCTACGGAGCCATGTACCTGGCACAGTTCAAACTCTTCATGGAACCCTACGAACTTGGATACATTTTCACGGACAACCTTATTGTCTTCAATGATGCTGATTTTGGTCTTTTTCATGTGGTATGGATTCCTGTAAAGTTAAGTGCTTTTGATGAATAAAAAACTCACCCGGCCGGGTGAGTTTTCGGTACAAAAGGCCCACCTTTTTCACCGCTTAGGGTGATTGTGATGCCTACAGATTTTGATCAATTTTGTCCCATCACTACCATCTAATTCATTCATCCACCAAAACCAATATACGTGAAACAGCTAATCAAAAAAATCACAGCAGATCTGGCGATCGAATCAATACAAACCTGGCGTGGTTTTTTCTCCACATGCACCAAGTTGTTGCTCTTTTGTAGCTTCATGATTGTTGCACATCAGCTATCCGCACAAGAAACCGCTGAAATCCAGAACTTCTGGCGAAAAAGCTACATCCAGGCGGATGCCGGTAAAACGGGATTGGGGCCACAAGGTGAAAAAGCAGTTTGGACGATCGAAAAGATTGCCAACAGCACTGATGTACGCATTAAACATGTGACGAGTGGAGCTTACCTGCATGCGGAAACTGATGCGAAGTTTCCAGCAGTAGGTGCAGCAGGCCCCGCCTGGTTGAGTGCAATGTGGATCATGGAGCCCATAGCTGGAACCAACCTGGTGCGCATCAAGAACAAATGGCGGAGCCTTTATTTGCATACTGAGACCGGGGCCTTAGTAATGGGCACAGTTCAACCTGGCTGGCTGAGTGCCCAATGGCAGATTTATCGGTCTTCTTCAATCTCTACAAGCAGCCCATCGAACACCACCGACGCAACCTTGGGGGCAATGGGCAGTGGTACCTTCCCGGATCAAATCTCCGCCCCGCTGAAACAAATCATCTGGCGCATCAATATTGCGGGGTATCTTTTCAAATCTACGGATGCTGGCAAGACATGGAATGATTTGAACAAAAAATTGGCCTACGTTTCTGCAATAAACAATACGACTGCCTGGGGCATCAACTTTGAGGGAAAAGTTGAACTGACCCTGGATGGAGGCAATACCTGGAGAACCACCTCCGGTGTGCTGAAACAAATATCTGGGGTGGACGACAAGATTGCCTGGGGCGTCAATGACAAACTGGAAATCTATCGAACCCTAGACGCTGGCTTTACTTGGTCAAAAGTGAGTGGCGCGGCGCAAAGCATCTCGGCAGTGAATGGAACTACCGCCTGGGCCCTCAATAGTGGCAATATGTGGCGTACCAATAATGCGGGCAGCAATTGGAGCCAGGTTCCCGGAAAAATGAAAAGCATCAGCGCCAAAAGTTTTGATCTGGGCCTTGGCATTGATGATCAAGGGAACCTGAAGTCGACAGTAAATGCGGGTAAATCCTGGACATCCGTAGCCAATGGTTATTTTTTAAGCGCCGTCGCTTATGCGGATAATGCTGGTTATGCCATTGACAATAACCTAAAATTGATCCCGATAACATTTGGCCTGATCGAAAAAGATGCCATTGTACTACCCACTACTACACCTAAAAATGGCTCTTTGATGGTTTTTAATGAAGCGGGGTATGTAGCTACGATTGCACTAACCTATACCGATGCGGCTGGAAATGTGCTCAAAAACGACCAAATCGCGTTGGGTAGTTCCAAACAATACGACATTCCAAGTACAGCAAAAAACATCGTCTTAAAAGTGGAAGGGGTATCCTGCATCGACCCACTCGGTATGGAAGTCAAATTTGCCAGTGCAGCGGATTTGAAACAATGCTACAAAGTATGGGGGACTATTTTTTCCACCGAATGGGGGAGTATGAATTGTTTTTGAAAACCAGCAATTGCCCTGGTTTTCAAATAACATCACATCTCCCTTTCGTTTCACCATAAAACAGTTAAAATCCAATATGAAAAATTTTCAATTAATCGTTCTGGCTATTTTGAGTTTTGCAGGCTTAAATGCACAAAACTCGGGATTTGTTCAACCCTCCGAAGCACAGGAGCCACTCAGTAGCCTGCTTGTAAAAACCTCGGAGTACAGCTACGCAATAGATGAAACGCAGCCAGCGAATCAGCTACTAACTGCCCCTGTCGCGACTCGTCTGCGGGTGAAAGGCCTGTACATTGTCCCTGCTGGACAAGTGGAAAAGCCCAGAGCCAAAGAAGCCATCGCGGCAATTTTGGCCATCATGCAAAGCCACTATTTGAAGATGCTGGGCGTCACTTTCGAATTTGATCCGGAAGTCAGTGTGTTGCGTTCAAACTATAGTGTGGCAGATGCCGTTGACTGGAACAAAAACTACGACTTCATTAAAGCCAATTTCGGACAAGAATTCCTCAGCAACCGTAACGTAGTGATTTCCGTTCTGGAAGGTACGACGGGTGATGCTGGCGGCTGGGGCGGGGTATTAAAAATGACGGGGAGTTTTTGGAACAATTGCTACGACATTTTCATCAATAGGCCCCATATGTTGAGTACCGAGTTGGCAGGTTGGTCTCATGAACTGGGGCATGCCTTTGGCCTCATGCACTCCTTGGATACTAAAAATTGCCTGGCTAAGTTGAATATCGACATGGGCACACTCCCCAGTTTGTTGATGCAACAAACCGATAAATTCCGCACCTTGTATGAGTATCCTCTGGCCAAAGAAGAGAAAAAAATGCTGCTGGATTCTACTTATTCGGTGAGTTGTTTGGCCTTTAGAGGCGATCGCCCAGCCCCCCTGCGTTACCTCAGGCTCACGAGTGGCCAGGCAAGCCAAAGTGCCAATGGCCGCAATGTAGAAATGATCGAATTCCACAACGGCACCGAAGGCCGGGGTACTTTAGCCAGAGACGCTTCGGGCAAATGGCTGGAACGCGATTTGCTGGGTAACGCCCGTTTTAGCTTCAACGAAGTTGGACGCGACGATTGGTCGGTCTACCTGCAGGATCCTGGTCGCAATGTCGCCCTTCAAATTGATTTGTATACCTCCAAGGTAATGTACGGGGCAATAGGAGCGAGCACTAAGTCACCTATTTACAATATTTTATGGTCAAAAAAATCGGCTGGCTCCATCAACAATCCATCTTGCGCCTGTGCCGCTCAAACCTTTCGCAGCGTGAGCGACCACACTTGGGTGGAGTTCCGCCTACCGGGTGGCAGCAGTGGCCAAACCATCAACATCCCTGCTGGTGCCCACAACAAATACGTTTTCCCAAAATGCAACCGGGTTTGGTGGGACAACCTCAGCTTCAAGTGCAACACCAGCACATGTAAGTGGGAAAAAACTGCTGGTCGATGGGATGCTGACGCACTTTGCACGGGTTCTGCTGGCAATAGTCCATATGTTTTTGTTGGGGAAAAATAGTAAATTTTAAAAGATGATTTAGTTGGGCTGGGCTAATTGAAAATAGCTCAGCCCAATTCTTTTTTAATCGATCATTTTCGGGTACTTTTAAGACATTCAGTCCACCAACAAAACACCTATGCACAGATTACTTCCTTTCATCTTGGCCCTTGGCTTTTTCCAAGCCTGCCAAAATCCAGCTACCAACACCACCGAATCCAGCACCGACACCAGCACTTTCGCCTACGATTACACCCAACTCAAACCCCATACCCCCCTCATCCTCCTCGAAGACGGCGACCGCAAAGTCCTGCTCGCCGAAGCCTACCAGGGCCGCGTGATGACCAGCACCGCCACCGGGATGGAGGGCAGCAGTTACGGCTGGATCAACCACGATCTGATCTCCAAAGGCGAATACCAACCCCACATGAATGCCTTTGGCGGCGAAGAACGTTTTTGGCTGGGCCCAGAAGGTGGGCAATTCGGCCTGTACTTCAAAAAAGGTGATCCTTTTGACCTTGCACACTGGCAAACACCCGGTGCCATCGATACCATGACTTATCCAGCCGTGCAAAAAGATAAAACGCAAGCACTTTTTGCCAAAAGTTTCAGCATTGAAAACTACGCGGGCACCCGCTTCGACCTCAAAGTGGAGCGCCGCATCCGTTTGTTGAACGAAAAAGAAGCCAGCGATCTCCTCCAGATACCCCTCAATGCCGTAAAATGGGTAGGCTACGAAAGTGACAATCAGCTGAGCAATACAGGCCAGGAAGATTGGGACAAATCCAAAGGTGTGCTCTCCATATGGCTGCTAGGCATGTTGAAAGCCAGCCCCGCACAAGTGGTCATGTTGCCTTTCAAAGCGGGCGGCAGCGCCCAAGTTAACGACGCTTATTTTGGCAAAATTGCAGCCGATCGTTTGATCAAAAAAGACAGTGTACTTTTCTTCAAAGGCGACGCCAAATCGCGGGGCAAAATTGGCATCCCTCCCGCCATCGTCAAACCCCTCGCAGGCAGTTACGACGCCGAAAAAGGCGCTTTGACCATCGTGCGCTTCAGCTACGCTGGCGATACCGCGTATGTTAACTCCATGTGGGAAATCCAGCGCTACCCCTATCGCGGCGACGTAGTGAACACCTACAACGACGGCCCGAACGATAAAGGCGAACAAATGGGTGCTTTTTATGAACTGGAAACCTCCTCTCCCGCCCTGGTGCTCAAAAAAGGCGGGACTTACCGACATGTGCAGCAGACCTTTCATTTTGAAGGGAAGGCTTCGGATTTGAATGTGATCAGTAAACATGTGCTGGGGGTGGAGTTGAGTCAGGTGCCAAAGTTGTAAATCCAAATTTAAAATCAGATAATAAACCCCGTAATTGAGGAGTGTGCAAAAAATTGAAGTCGCCTTTTCAAAAGGTTCAGCCTTTTGAAAAGTTCTTTAGCGCAAGATTGTGCAGGCAAGAACCCTTCGAAAGTCTGAAACTTTCGAAGGGGGCGTCTTGGCATTTTTTCTTCGCCGCTGAACTTTAAAATACAAATACCAATGTACTTGAGAAATCTAATCGCCTTCATCTTAGGCTTTTCCCTGGCCCTGCAGCTTGCAGCCCAAGGCAATGTCAACATCCAAAACGTTTGGAAACAAACTTACCTCCAGTCCGAAGCAGGAAAGCCCAGCTTGGGTATTCAGAGCAGTAAATCGGCCTGGGTCATCGAAAAAATCGCCAACAGCACTGAGGTTCGCCTCAAACATGTGGCCAGTGGTGGTTACCTCAATGCCGAAAAAGATGCGAAATTCCCCTCCATCGGAGCCATCGAACCCGGCTGGTGGAGCGCCATCTGGATCCTGGAACCCATCGCAGGTACCGATCAGCTGCGCATCAAAAACAAATGGCGGGAAACTTATTTGCACATCGAAACGGGTACCCTCGAACTGGGAGAAATACAACCGGGCTGGCTCAGTGCCCGCTGGAAAACCACCGCCAGCACAGGCGTCGTCTCGCCTCCAACTACCAACAGCAACCAACCCTTCAACCTGGTCCCCTTGGGTGGCAATACCTTCTTCAATAATTTTGGAGTAAGTGGCATCGGCCTTTCCACCATGGGTATCCAAAACTGGACGGATGCGGCGGTGATCCCCACGGTCTATTTCCGCATCCTGGAAAAAGGGACTTACAGCCTGAAACTGATTGCCAAAGCTGCTCAAACCAGCAGCCTCAATGTGGGCATTCAAGGCAGTAATATCAAAGTAGACGTAAACGGCAGCGATTGGCAAAAATATTCCCTGGGCACCTTTACCCTGGAAGCGGGTTACGTTCCTGTAGTGCTCAAAGGTTTGCAAAAAACCGGGGCCAAATTTGCCGACATCCAGGCCATAGAAATTCAGGGCGACCCAGCTAACATCAAATTTGTAAACGCCAGTCTGACGGGCGCCGTGGAAGACAGTTACTACTTCGGGCGACGTGGCCCTTCGGTACACATGACTTACACTCTGCCCGCTGGCAAAAACGTCGAATGGTTTTACAACGAAGTGACTGTGCCCAGCGGCAACGATGCCATCGGTTCCTACTTTATGGTCAATGGTTTTGCCGAAGGCTATTGTGGCATCCAGGTGAATAGTGCTACCGAGCGCCGGGTTTTGTTTTCGGTCTGGAGTCCTTTCACCACCGACGACCCCAAATCCATCCCGGCCGATCAGCAGGTGCGGTTGTTGGCCAAAGGGCCGGGGGTTAGTGCCCAGGACTTTGGCGGCGAAGGCTCCGGTGGCCAAAGTTACTTGGTGTACAACTGGAAAGCGGGCCAGACCTACAAGTTCCTGACCCGCATTCGCCCCAATGGCGACAATACCACGACCTATACTTCCTACTTTTTTGATCCCAACAACCAGGCTTGGCGGCTCATTGCTTCTTTCAAGCGCCCAAAAATCTCCACCTGGTACAAATCCCCCCATTCGTTTTTGGAGAATTTCCAACCCGAAAGAGGCGCAGTAACCCGCAAAGTGTTGTTCAACAACCAATGGGTTTGTGATGATTCGGGCAACTGGAGCGAAATGACCGAGGCCCGATTTACCAATGATGATACCGGGCGAAAAAAACTGCGCATGGACTTTCAGGGTGGCGTCGAAAACAACCAGTTCTTTCTTCGGAATTGTGGGTTTTTCAACAATTTCACCAACCCGGATTCAAGCTTTAAACGAGCCCCGGGCGGTAAAAAACCGGTGATCAACTTTGCTCAATTGCCAAAGTGATAGCCAGGTCATTTTTTCCATCTGAACATTTTTTTTCAAAAAACACTTACCTTTAAGTTGATCAATACAATATAAGCTTGAGTTCGATGCGCATTACCGAGTGGCTGACACCTTCAAACCCTTGTCGACAATTTGAAAACAATGAGCAATTGTTTCAAGCCCTGAAAAGTTTGAACAACTCAGCAATACGTTGTGTACAAAACAAGGCGATGCCCTCGGCAAAAAAATTGGTTGAGCAATACAAACTGGCTCCAGAAAGCGTCGATGAATTGCTCAACCAAAGTTCGCTCATCTTTTTGCGAAAAATAGAGGACGGCTCGTACCAATTTCAAGGCCATGCCCCCTCTAGTTACCTCGTCGAAATCATGAAGCGGGTGGCCTTGTCGATGACCAGGAAACGCCAAACAAACTATGAATCGATCGAGGACCACCACGATTTGCACGACCCAGATATAGAAGCAAGCAACCGGCAACGCGAATCTGCCGAACTGGTGCGGCAATTTTTGGGGCAAATGGGCGAACCTTGTACCTCAGTCATCCGGCTCCACCACATCGAAGGTTATCCCGACGAAGAAGTGGTGCGCCAAGGCTGGACCCGCTACACCACAACCGATTCGCTGAAAATAAAACGCAGCGATTGTATGAAAAAATTGATCCAAATAGCGCGACAATGGAGAAATACGAACAATATCTGAGTGACAACGCCGACAACGACGAACGCCGCGCAGCCGCACAAGTCATGGAAGGCTTGGCGGGCTTGAGATTGGAAGCCAAGTTGCGCGAAGTGGCTACTGAACAGGCTGTCCAGCACCGACGAACGCTTTGGAGAAGGCTGCTGTTCACCCTGGCTGCGCTGGCTTTTTTGGCCGCCGTGGCCTATTGGTTTTTTAGTAAAAAAGATGCTAGACCAAGTGTGCCGCCAATTGAAAAGCAAGCCCCCAGCTCGCCGTCGCCTACCAAAAAACAAACGCCTGAACAAAATAAATCAGAAAAACCTCGGGAGAAGCCCCCCATTGCCCAAATCAAACCAAAGGAAGAAGTTCCGGTGGCACCTGATCCTATTTTCCCCACCTTTGCAGTACAAGACGAAGTCATTCCTGTGCCACTTCATGCTGCTCCCGACTTGGTTGCTGCACGTGGCCAGGGCGAAGCCAATGCGGCCCTTAAAGCTCTGCTCGATCAGTTGTGGTACGTCACTTATCCGCTCCAAGGACTTGAAGTAAGTAGAGCATTCTCCAGTGTCGACGAAAACCTGAAAAAACGGGACTTCACTGCGGCTTACCTCGAATTGGAGCAATTGAGCAGCACCCAAGCCACGAACGACACCTTGCACTACCTACAAGCTTATTGCCTGCTGGAAACGGGTGAAGGCCAGGAAGCTTTGCTTCATTTCGCCCAAATACAAAATCGCCAATTGGCCCGGGACCCCCAATTGCAATGGTACCGAGGCTTGACATTGTTACTAGCCGACAAACGATCGGAAGCAATTGCGCTGTTCAATGTGATAGCGGCCAACTCGGGGCATCCTTACCGCAGGCAAGCTAGAAAAGCGCTGAAGTTGTTGCAATAATTCACCCCACCCTGTTAATCAATTTGGCTATGAGAAACTACTTATTGTTGGCTTTGTGCCTGATCACAGGTTTGTTGAGTGCGCAAACGGTGGATTCGGTGGCGCTGTGGCGGGTGGATAGTTTGATTCAGGTTTCGCGTATACTCAGCAGTAGGCGTGAGTTTGACAAAGCCCTCGAAGCAAATGCTGCCGCTGAAAAACTGGCCCTTGAAAACTTGGGGCGGGAATCTGCAGCCTACGGCAATTGTTGTTTTAACCGCGGTAGAACTTTGTTCCTCAAAAGAGACTATCCAGGTGCTGAAAAATGGTACAACGAAGCCAAAGCCATCCGAGAAAAAGCCCTCGGCAGGGAACATCCCGATTATGCCACAAGTCTGAACAATCTGGCGATTCTGTACAAGAACATGGGCCAGTACGAAAAAGCCGAACCGCTTTACCTTGAAGCCAAAGCCATCCGGGAAAAAGCCCTCGGCAGGGAACATCCCGATTATGCCGCAAGCCTGAACAACCTGGGAATTCTGTACGAGAACACGGGCCAATATGAGAAAGCCGAACCGTTTTACCTTGAATCTAAAGCCATCCGGGAAAAAGTCTTAGGCAGGGAACACCCCGATTATGCCGCAAGCCTGAACAACCTGGCGATTCTATACGAGAACTCGGGCCAATACGAAAAAGCCGAACCACTTTACGTTGAATCCAAAGCCATCCGGGAAAAAGCT
Source organism: Chitinophagales bacterium (assembly GCA_013298445.1). Taxonomy (GTDB): domain Bacteria; phylum Bacteroidota; class Bacteroidia; order Chitinophagales; family Saprospiraceae; genus Haliscomenobacter. The sequence continues at coordinate 9,633 of JAAFHQ010000102.1, forward strand.
TTAGGCACGGAACATCCCGATTATGCCGCAAGCCTGAGCAACCTGGCGGGGCTGTACCGGGACATGGGCCAATATGAGAAAGCCGAACCGCTCTACCTTGAATCCAAAGCCATCCGGGAAAAAGCCTTAGGCAAGGAACATCCCGATTATGCCGCAAGCCTGAACAACCTGGGGATTCTGTACTGGACCATGGGCCAATATGAAAAAGCCGAACCACTTTATCTTGAATCCAAAGCTATCCGGGAAAAAGCCTTAGGGAGGGAACATCCTTATTATGCGGCAAGTCTGAACAACCTGGCGGGGTTGTACCAGCTCATGGGCCAGTTCGAAAAAGCCGAACCGCTTTACCTTGAATCCAAAGCCATCAGGAAAAAAGCTTTAGGCACGGAACATCCCGATTATGCCGCAAGCCTGAGCAATCTGGCGATTCTGTACGAGAACATGGGCCAATATGAAAAAGCCGAACCGCTTAACCTTGAAGCCAAAGCCATCCGGGAAAAAGCCTTAGGCAAGGAACATCCCGATTATGCCGCAAGCTTGCAAAACCTGGCGGTTCTGTACCGGGATATGGGGCAATACGAAAAAGCCGAACCGCTTAACCTTGAAGCCAAAGCCATCCGGGAAAAAGCCTTAGGCAGAGAAAATCCCGGTTATGCCGAAAGCCTGCAAAATCTGGCGGGGTTGTACCAGGACATGGGCCAATACGAAAAAGCCGAACTTCATTTGCTTGAATGGTCCACGGTGAATATGCACATTATTGAACAAGCCCTACATCACCTTTCCGAAAGTGAATTGAACAATTATTTGAACAAGTTTTCCAACAGTCAGAACCAAACCCTTTCGTTCACCCAGATAGCCCGCAGTAAAAAAATGAACCCTATCTGCTACGACAACAGCCTCTTCTACAAGGGTTTTCTGCTCCAGTCCGTAGGCAGGATCAAACAACTGGCCCTTGCAGATACAGACGCCGCTGAAAAATACATTGGACTGAAAGGACACCAACGCCGGTTAGCCACTCAATATGCCAAACCCATTGCTGAACGGGATAGTGCCCTGATAGCCCAACTAGAAGCCAAGGCCAATGACATTGAAAAAGACCTCGCTCGCACCGTAGCAGGATGGGGCCAAGCCTTGCAGCAAGTCAAATGGCAAGAAGTTCAAACAGCATTGAAACCCGGCGAAGCAGCTATCGAATTTGTCAGCTATCATTTTTATCACAAAAATAAAACCGATAGTACGCTGTACGCTGCTCTCCTGCTTTTGCCGGGCAAAGACTCCCCAAAATTCATCCCCCTTTTTGAAGAAAAACAACTCACTGCTCTCCTCAAAACTGAAGGCAGTCCACAACCCCTATTTTACAACGATCTCTACTCAGCTGGTCAAAAAGGAGCCCAACTCTACGATTTGATCTGGAAACCCATCGCTGCTGCACTTCCACAAGGAACCACCGTGTATTGCTCGCCCTCGGGCCTGCTGCACCGCCTCAATCTGGGAGCCATTCCCACCCCCGACGGCAAAACATTGGCCGAAAACTACCGCTTGACTATTCTGGGGAGCACCCGCCAGTTGGTCGTGCCGTCAATATCTGCAACTAATTCAAGCGCTACCGCCCAACTCTACGGCGGCATCCAATACGACGCCACACCTACGGTGGCCGCCAATACGTCCGCTAAATCCGAGGATTTGGCTGCCCGTCGCGGCCCTGACATCGCACAAAACGACTCCACCCTACGCGGCGAAAACTGGAACTACCTCCGCTGGACCGAAGTAGAAATCAGCGCCGCCGCCAATATCCTGAAGAGTAAAAGCATAACGCCTACCCTAAAAAAAGGCACCGACGCTACCGAAGAATCCTTCAAAGCCCTGGGTGAAGGCAGCCCCTC
>JAAFHQ010000103.1 GCA_013298445.1 Chitinophagales bacterium
TTCTGCATAAAGCCCTTCGGTAAACAATTTGACCGCTGCTTTTGCTGCACCATAAATGGTTTGGCCAGGCACAGGCAAAAAGCCTCCCATGCTGGAAATGTTGACGATATGGGCTTCGGGCCGTTGCAGGAGTAAAGGCAAAAAGGCCCTGGTCAGGTAGAGGGTACCGTAAAAATTGACATTTAAAACGCGGTTGATTTCTTCATCACTTAGGTCTTTGACCCGCTTAAAGTGCTGGATGATCCCGGCATTGTTGATGAGGCCGTCCACTGTGCCAAAATGTTGGAGCACTTCCGCAGGGAATTGGGCTACTTTTTCCTTGTCACTTATGTCCAATTCAAATGCTTTGAAGCGATCCTCGCCTAGGCCAGCGATTTTTTGGGTTTCGGCAAATGCGGCAGGATGGATGTCTACTCCGGCTATGTTTGCCCCTTGGCGCAGCAATTGCAGGCTAAGTTCCCGGCCTATGCCACTTCCGGCACCGGTAACTACCAAGGTTTTATGCGCGATTTGCATGGGGATGTTTTTTGATTAAACTAGATGCTGTGAGGATCAGTGTAGCCCTTAAAGCCAGACTATGCCTCTCAATTCAGCTAAGTTTAGCTTTTTTCTTCGGGAGTTCCAATGATCAATATCCCCTGTTTTTTAGCAAAAAGTCAGCAATAAAGCCCTGTTAGCCTAAATCAAGCCCTACTTTTTTGTCACCAAAATGATTTTTTCCATGGCATTTTTAGTCGAAACAGCATGGTCAATCTTCCCATAATTGCTATTCACGGCGTATACTACCGTGGTCCCATCTTCAGGAAAATACAACATATTGGCATAATACCCGATGGCGTCGCCGCTGTGGAAATAGGCTAGGCCGCGGGGTGTTTCCATTCTGAAAATGCCCAGGCCGTATTGAATGGGATAAAACTCAGGATCTTGCTCCTTTGGCACTCTCCAGCTTAACATGGCTTGCAGCGAAGCCGTTTTAATGATTTTTCCCGCCATCAAGGCCTTAAAAAACACCGTCATGTCATAGGGATTAGAAATCAAACCACCATCGGCGGTATAATAATCCCAACCACTGTAATAGGTACTTTCAATCACCTGCAGGTTGCTGTACAAGTCGATGTAACCTCGAATGATGTTGGATGGAACGGGGTTTTTTCCGGCGAATGAGGTGTATTTTAGATTAAGTGGCTGGAATATTTTTTCTTCAAAGACCTGATACAGGGCTTTTCCTTCGATTTTTTCGATCAAAAGCCCGAGTAAGATATAATTGGTATTGGAATAACGAATGTCCACTTCGGGCTCAAAATAAGCGGGTTTGTCGTAGGCATATTGTAGTAAATCCTCGGCGTGCCATTCTTTGATCAGATTGTTGATTGACGCCGTTTGAAACTGGGCGCTTTGGATGTAATTGTAAATCCCGCTGCTGTGTTGGAGCAACTGACGGATGGTCGCTTTTTCCGCATTTTTGATGCGTTTGATGACGTCTCCACTCAAATGCTCCGCAATTTTTTGGTCCAAATTCAACTTTCCTTCTTCCTGCAATTTGAGGATAAGGGTCGCCGTGTACATTTTAACTGTGGAGCCAACTCTGGTGATATGGCAGGGCATCAAGTCAATGTTGTTGTACAAATCCGCTTTGCCACTGCTGCCGAGCCAGAGGCCGTCCTGGTCCTGCACAGACATACTGACGCCAACCACGCCACCTTTTTGGGTCATGTTGTCGATTTGTGCCTGGTATTTTGAGCGGCGAGGGTGGGTTTGGCTACTGTCTTCAAAATTGAAGTTGCAAGTGTAGTTGTTCGGGCTGATGACTTCTCCTTTTTGACAGGAAAACAAGGTCAGGATCAGCAAACCGAGTATGGGCAAGGTTTTCATTGTTGCAGGTTCTTTTTGGTGAGGAAAAATTGGGTGCCCACATGCAAATTGGTATGGGTCATCAAGGGAATAAAGCCCGGCGAATAGGGATACTCCAACCAGGATTGGTAGCGTAAGAAGATTTTAGGGCTGTTGGGCTGGTCTTTTTTCAAATAAAAACCTACATCAAAAGCCAGAGAGGCCAGCAAGCGGGCATTGCCCCGATCATTTTTGTTGAGGTATTGCCCATCCTGAAAGCTAAACTCTTCCGCTGTAGCAAAAGTGTGCAAGTACCCCAACCCAAATAAAGCACTGAAAGCAGGGCCCGATTTTAACCGTTGCTCGTAGCCAAGCTCAGAGAATACGCTGATGCCGTGGTTGAGGCGATGATGGTAGAAATAGCTCAGGTTGGCGGTTTGAAAAAGACGGGCCGTAGGCTTAGATTTTAGGTTGAATTCGGTTCCGATTTGTAGCCCAGGGTGAATTGGGGTAGAAAATGCCTGGGTAAACGGGATGGCGGTGGCTTCGTTGAAAAAGGAAAGGTTGATGGGGATGAGTTTGTTTCCTTGCCCAAGGATCAGCAATGGAAGGAAACTAAAACAAATGCCAAGGAATTTGCTCATTGTACGTGGGCTTTGGTTACTGAAATGTGTAAGCCATTGCCCCTCAATACAAAATCGAGGAAGAGAACAAAGTTTACACAGTCGGTGATTCGAGCCTTTTTTTAAAGGATCACAGACAAGATGCAGCATTGCCCTCTTCCCCCTATGGAATGATCCAAAAAACTAAAATTTTGATTTTAGTTTCAAGGATTACTTCGGCAAAGCCTTATTAAACTCCCCGGTAATCCGCAGTTGAATTTCATCACTGACAAAAGCCGTTGTCAGGTTTTGTCCCACTGTGAACTCACTTCTTTTGATGGTTCCCGTTGCCTTGATGCCTACCTGGATGTTTTTGGCATTTTTGTTCGGGTTTTCTACCGGGCCGTTCATGGTCACGTCCAAGGTCAAAGGTTTGGTAATGCCTTTGATGGTCAGGTTCCCGGTCATGGTGTACAGGTTCTTTTTCTTCTTTTTGAACGAAGTACTTTTGAAGGTAATGGTCGGGAATTTTTGAGCATCAAAAATATCCGCGCTGCGCAGGTGGTTGTCGCGCATTTCCAACTCGGTGTTGAGGCTGGCCGTCTCGATGGTCATTTCAAAAACAGCATCGGATACATCATCTTTGGCAGCGGTCAAAGTGGCTTCGTATTTTTTGAAGAAGCCATCCACCTCCGAAATACCGTGGTGCTGTACAATAAAGGCAACTCTGGAGTGGCCTTTGTCGTTGACCCATTGGCCAAAAGCTAATGCGCTAAACAGACAAAACACGGGGATTAAAGCAAAAATCTTTTTCATGTGTGTGGTGTTTGTACCTGGCGATTTTTCCATAATTGCACAGGAGTGATGAAATAAAATTTATAAAAAGGGCTTTCATCTCAGTAATTTTTTGCGTCAAACGCATAATTTAATTTTCCTCCACAATCCTTACCCCCCAAGGCTCTAAGTCTAGAGCAGCATTCATCAAAACCGCTTTGTCACCCAGCAGCTCTCTGCCAGCTTTGTGCGCATAAATGACTTTTTTGGGCGCATTGGAATAGTTGAAGTAATAGTGGATTTTTTTACCAGCTGAGTTGACCCCAGTCTTGGTGATGAGTGGGAAATGCAACTGCTGATCGGCGCCCCAAAGCTTTGCTTTTTCCAGGGCAGCTTTAACAATCTTTTCGGTTTGTACAGGTGTAGTCATGGCTGCCACGTAGGTAGCCACACCCTGACCGTATTGATTTTGGGTCACCGCAGCGTATTTGCCCCAAACCGGATGATCGTAATAAGCCAGCACTTTAGCCGTAGTAGGCGTGACCAATTCCATCCAGGTGTGGATGCTGTTTTGGGCACCTGCGCCGAAGGGGTCACCTTTTAAACTGACCTTAGTGGGGATGGTAAATTGGCTGTAGCTGATGCCACAAGCTTCGTTGATGATTCCGGGTTGAATGCTGCTGCGCACTTTGACATTTTCATCTGAAAATCCAGATTTGAAGGTGTACAATACATGGCCACCGTTTTTTACAAACTGGTTGAGTTTGAGCAGCAAAGCGTCACTGGCAGCATACAAGGCAGGGACGATGATGAATTTGTACCCGCTAAAATCTTCTACCGAAGGGTCGATAAAATCCGTACCAACGTTTTGGTTGTACAAGGCATCATAGTAGGGGCGGAGTATGTCATTGTAGTTTTCACGGGCACCCCAACCAAAACTAAAGGCGTTAAAAGCGGTCAGTGCCTCATTGCTGAACAAAATCGCCACCTCATTTTTTTTCTTGATGTTGACGAGTTTGGTGCTCAATCGCTGAAAATCTTTGCCAATGGTTTGAGCCTCTGTGTAGGTTGGGTTGGGCTCAAAATCGTGACTTAACAGGCCCTTCCAATAGGTCTCAGCAGAGTTGTGGATCGAATGCCAATGCCAGTACCCCACCATGTTGGCCCCTGACGCCAAATGGCTGAAGGCCTGCAAGCGCAATTGATTTGGGAAAGGCACCCACTGTGGAAATCCCTGAGCTTCCGTTTCAATAACAAAATAGTTTTTGCCACCTTTCATCGAGCGGGCCATGTCGCCGCCGAAGGAAATTTCAATGCCAGTTAAACTTTCCTGGGTAGGGTGGTAGATGTCGATACCCGCAATGTCCAGCGCTTTAGCCGCTGCAAAATGATCTACATCGGGCTGAACGCCAAATGAATAGCCCCGCCATTCCAGGTCAAAATTTTGAGTGACAAATTGGTTGGGCTTGGCATATTCTTTCACAATTTTGGTCTGCCAAGCCAGGAAGTCGGTCACCAATTGCCGTTGAAATCTGGCAAATTCAGACTTTAAACTCGCATTGATGGAGCCATTCACCGAAGGAAAATCGTCCCAATTGTTGATGCGGTTGCTCCAATAATCCAGACCATATATTTTATTGATGTTGTCTAGGGTTTTGAACTTGGTCTTCATGTACTGGACAAACTGCTTTTGCACATTTTCACCCGAAGTTTGGTAGGATTTGGTTTCATTGTCCACCTGATATCCAATGATCGCAGGGTGGTCTTTGATGTGTTCCATCATTTTCCGGATTACCCGCTCGGCATGGAAAAGGTAATGCTCATTGGTGATGTCCATGTTTTGCCGGGCACCGTACTGTCTGGGGCCTTGTGGTGTCACCGCCAGGACGGAGGGATATTTTTTGACCAGCCAGGTAGGCACTGCATAGGTCGGGGTACCGATGATCACCTTGATGTTGGCTTTGTGCATGGCATCCAGTACCCGGTCAATGTGGTAGAAATTGAACACATTGTCCTGTGGCTCTACGGTGCTCCAGGTGGATTCGGCGATGCGGACGAAATTGATACCACTGGCTTTCATCATCGCGATGTCCTTATCCAGACGCTCGTAGGGCATGTATTCGTCGTAGTACGCTACCCCAAAGAGCAGCTCATTGGAGCCCTGGGCAAAAGTGAAACCAGATAAGGAAAGACCGAGCTGGAGCGTCAGTAAAGAGATGATTTTCTTCATGTTGTTTGCGCGAAGATGAAAGGTTGCCTGATAATCATGATATCGACTGCAAGATAGCCACTGGCTTAATTTTTTTGGTGCACCCTGGGTTTATTTTCGGCGAATCCCGATTTTTTTTCATAGAATGTCCTTCGCTTCTAAAATACAAAAATGTCTAGTGGTAAGGCGGTGCACTCATTGACCAACTTGTGTTATTGGTGTACCACAATAGGTTGTTGATTGACGCACACTTGAAGGGTTTTTCCAATTGAGATAGTATTGCCCAAAATACTTAATTTATGCAACGGAAATTACCCATGTTAGCAGCCCTGTTTTTGTTGGCTGCTCAAATTTACGCTCAGGTAGAACCCACTGCGGGAGCCTGGAAAACCTGGTTTATTCCATCTGGCCAAACGTATCGCTTACCTGCTCCAAGCATCAACAAAGACGAGATTGCACAAGTGCTCGCACAGCAGCAAAAGCTGGATGCTGCGGGCCGGCAACAAATCATGCATTGGAATGCTGGTGCCCCTGGTTACCATTGGCAACATCTGATGGGCAAATTGTGGATGAACGACCCTGGCAACAACGGTGCTCTGGCCAACATGCTGCTCAGTGTAGGCATTTACGATGCCACCATCAGCGCCTGGAATACCAAATACACCTACAACCGCCCTCGGCCTTTCGTGGCAGACAAGCGAATCAAGGCATTGATTGTCAACTCATCCAGTCCGAGTTACCCCTGTGAGCACTCGGTTGCCGCTGGGGTGGCGGTTACCATCATCAGCCATTTTTACCCAACTCTGGCCGATTCGGTTCAGCGGATGGCAAAACGGCTTATGGCTTCACGGGTGGCAGCAGGGGTGGCCTTTCCCAGTGATACCAAGGCAGGTTTTGATTTGGGAAAAAAGATTGCCGAAAAGGAAATTGAACACACCAAGGACTTTATCACCAAGCAGGTTTGGGATGGCAAAACGCCAAACGAGCCTGGCCTTTGGAAAGGAAAATACGCTGCACTTCCCCTCGCTGGTTTAAACAAAACAGTAGTTCTGGAAAGCGGCAGCCAATATCGCCCAGGCCCACCGCCCAACTTTGCGAAAGAGATGGAAGAGCTTAAACAATACAAGCCTACCTTTAGCTCGATTGCCAATGCCTTCCATTTTGCCAGCGAGTCGGTGTGGGAGGATTTGCTGGAGAAAAAAATCTTTGAAAACAACCTCCACCTCAATCCGCCACGGGCTGCCCGGATTTATGCCATTGCCGCCATTGGCATTTACGATGGGTTCACCGCCTGTTGGGACGCCAAATACACCTATTGGGGCATTCGCCCGGATCAATACGACACTACGTTTCAGCCGGTGTTGATCCATACGCCTCCTTTCCCGGGCTATCCTTCTGGTCACGCGGCCATCGGTGGGGTCATGGGAGAGTTGTATGCATATTTTTTTCCGGCTGAAAGTGACTTGTTTCGGCAAAGGGCAAAGGATGGGGCGGAATCCCGTTTTCAGGGAGGCATCCATTTCCGTACGGACAACGAAGTTGGATTGGAATTAGGGAAAAAGGTTGGGACAGCCATCATCAATCGGGTTAAGAATGATGGCGCTGATATCCACAACTAAGGTGCTTCTTCAGTGCCTCAGGTTTCTTAGGTGGTGAAAAGAAAAAAGCCTGCGAAGCAGGAATAATTTCACCACCTAAGAAACCTGAGACACTGAAGGAACACCTTAGAAATAAACTGCACTAACTTGGAACTTGGTGCAGTTTATTTTTTTTAATTACCTTGACTGCGCAAATAAACCGCCATGAAAACCTTGATTTTTGCCTCCGCAAACCCCAATAAAATCCGCGAAGTACGCGAAATGCTCGACGGCTTGTACGAAGTCAAAGGCCTGCACGACATCGCTTGTACGGAAGACATTCCCGAAACTGCAGACACCATTGAAGGCAATGCCTTGCTAAAAGCCCGTTATGTGGTGGAACATTACGGACTGAACTGTTTTTCGGAAGACACTGGCCTCGAAGTCACTGCCCTTGGTGGTGCCCCGGGCGTCCATAGCGCCCGTTATTCAGGCGAGGACCGTGACCCTCAGGCAAATATTGATTTGTTGCAAAAAAATCTGGAGCCTCACGCCGACCGCAGCGCTCGTTTCAAAACCGTCATTGCCTTGGTGCTGGATGGACAGGAGTACTTGTTTGAAGGTTTGGTGTACGGTCAAATTCGCAAGGAACAATACGGTGAAGGAGGTTTTGGCTACGATCCTATTTTTGTACCAGATGGCTATCAAGTGAGTTTTGCTGAAATGGACAAAAATGAAAAAAATGCCATCAGTCATCGAGGTAGAGCAGTGCAAAAACTCCTGGATTTTTTGAAGGAAGGCTGATGAAACCAAGTTACCGCTGCCTGATTCTGGAAGATGAACCGCCCGCCGCCAGGGTACTCTTGCGCTATCTGCAGGACTATCCAGAATGGACTTGCATGGGTGTACACCATTCCCCAAAAACGTCAATGGCGGTGCTGGAAGCAGATGCCCCAGATTTGTTGTTTTTAGACATTCATCTACCCGACATTAGTGGTTTGAATGTACTTCGCCAATTGCAGCATCCCCCCATGGTTGTGTTTACTACCGCTTATCCTCAGTATGCAGTAGAGGGCTTTGAATTGGCGGCGCTGGATTACCTGTTAAAACCCATTTCCCCCGAACGGTTTCAAAAAGCCATGGAGCGGGCATTGGAACGTTTGGAGCAGGAACGGATTTTGGAAAAAACCGGACAAGACAGCGGATTTTTGAGCATTCGAGCGGACCGGAAAGTACACCGTTTGCCTTTTCAGCGCATTTTGTACCTGCAAGCTTTGGATGACTACGTTAAAATCATCAGCACCGAAGGCAGCCTTTTACCCAAAATAACCCTGTCACAATTGGAAAAGGAATTGCCAGAGCAGCTCTTTTTGCGCATTCACCGCTCGTACATTGTAAACCTTAAATTTTTGCAAAGCTACGATCAACAAGAAATTAGCATCGCCGATCGCAAGTTGCCAATCGGGAAATCCTTTCGGGAATTGGTAAGCGCTCGATTAAAACATATTGAATTTTAAAATTATGCCTGAAATCCTTCAAACCCAGCGCCTGATTTTGCGAAAATTGAGCTTGGATGATACTGAGTTTATCATCGAATTGGTCAATAGCCCCGGGTGGTTACAATACATTGGCTACCGCAATATCCATACCACGGAAGATGCCATCAGATACCTCGTGGATGGACCGCTTAAAAGTTACGAGCAACATGGCTTCGGGCTTTTGTTGATTCAACTCAAAACGACAGAAGCACCCATTGGGATGTGTGGTTTGCTCAAACGAGACACCCTCCCCCTACCAGATTTAGGTTATGCCTTATTGCCTGCTTATGAAGGAAAAGGATACATTACTGAAGCCACCAGTGCATACCTCGCTTATATTGAGCAGCAGTTGCAAATTGAAAAATTGATGGCCATTACCAACCTGGACAATGAAAAATCTATTCGGGTTTTGGAAAAACTGCACTTCGTTTTCGAACGCTACATGAACATGTCTAGTGATGATCATCCTGTGCGTTTGTTTAGTTGGACTGCACCGAATTTACCCGAAAAATAGACACTGAAATTAACTGTAAATTAAACATTTCATCTTTTTTGAACTTTTCTGTAATTATTTGCATTATTCTGCAACCAATTGGGCTGTTGACTCGTCTTTCCTTTTATACGGTTCAAGACGATAATTCAACACTTCAGTCGATTAAACCAGACTGCAAGTAGAAAAAGACCTAATTTCGTTCCCGAAACCACAACTCAATTTAAGTTGTACATTATGAAAAGGAAATTGATACTCAAGACTGCATTTTTTAGCTTCATTGCCTTCGGCGGTTTGTACTCCTTTTTGTACCTCAATACGGTTGCCAAATCTTCAGGAGACAGCCAGATGCTTCAATTTGGTGAAAAGCAAATCATGGAGCAGATTGATGATCTCGAAGAGAAAAAAATCCTCCCTGAAGTATTTTTATTGGAAAAACTGATTGAGGTGGGCAAAAGCCTCATCCCCTAAGGTTTTTTCTTTCACTGGTGTTTTCTTTTTTTCCTTAGCCAATCTTCGCTACTTTGTGACATGAATTGAATCGCAAACCGCTCACTCATGTCGCAAAATCCCTTTCGCCTCGATGGCCGTGTAGCCATCATCACAGGTGCCAGTAAAGGCATCGGAGCTTCAATTGCTCAAACTTTCGCTGCAAATGGTGCCAAAGTAGTTGTCAGCAGCCGCAAACAGGCTGCGGTAGATGAAGTTGTTGCCGAAATTCAGGCAGCAGGAGGCGAAGCATTGGCCGTTGCTGCCCATGTAGGGGATACCCAAGCCCTGGATAACCTCGTTAAACTCGCCATCGAACATTACGGCAGGATCGATATTTTGGTCAACAATGCGGCAACCAATCCCGTTTTTGGCCCGCTGGAAGACAGTGTAGACGCCATGGATAAAATCATGCAGATCAACGTCAAAGCACCTCTCGAACTCGCCAAATTTGCCCTGCCTTACCTCAAAGCCCAATCCAATAGTGCCATCATCAACATCAGTAGTGTGGAAGCATTTATTGCGACCGAAGGTCTGGGCTGTTACAGCGTGAGCAAAGCCGCTTTAAACATGCTGACCAAATCGATGGCCAAAGAATGGGGAAAATATGGCATCCGGGCAAATGCCATCTGCCCGGGCTTGATCAAAACCAAGTTTAGCGAAGCCCTGTGGTCCAATGAAGCTATGCTGAAGTATTACCTCAAACAAACGCCGCTTGGTCGTATCGGAGAGCCACAGGAAATTGCAAACCTGGCGCTTTTTTTGGCCTCAGACGCTTCCACCTATTCCACTGGTGCGATGTTTATGGCAGATGGGGGGATTTTGCAATAATCGTTTGAGAATGGATAACAAAAATCCGGTCACCATAAAAGACATCGCCAAAAAGTTTAAGTGCTCTCCTTCCACGGTATCGCGAGCTTTGAACAACCATCCGCTGATCAATGAAGATACCAGGCGGAACATCCAGGATTATGCCCAAAAAGTGAACTATCAGCGCAATTCCGTCTCCTTGAGCTTACGGAATAAAAAATCAGCAACTTTAGGGGTGATTGTGCCAACCCTCAATCATTTTCATGAAACCGCAATGATTGAAGGCTTGCAAAGTATTTTGCAGGTCCACGGTTACATGTTGGCGATTTGTGTGACCAATGAGAGTTACCTCCTTGAAAAACAATACATTGATAAGTTGTTGGCCAATAGGGTAGAGGGCGTTTTTTTATCCGTATCCCAGGAAACCTACGATTCGGGGCATTATGAACACCTGGATGACATGAGCCGGAGGAACATTCCCCTTATTTTTATTGACCGAGAGTACGATGGGGTGCCAACTAGTAGCATCACTGTTGATGATTATTTGGGCGCATTCGCTGCCACCGAACACCTGATCCAGAGAGGCTGTCGCCGCATCGCACATTTGAAAGGCCCAAACGGGCTGGCGGTATCCGAGCAGCGATACAGGGGCTACAAAGAATGTTTGGCTAAACATTCACTGGATTTTAACGAAGAATTGATTGCGACGACCAATTTTAAAGCCGATAGTGCAATTGTTCCCATGCGTCGATTGATGTCCTTGAACAAGCCCCCCGACGGAGTTTTTGGGGTGAATGACTACGTTTCGATCGCGGCCATGCAAGTCATTCTAGACATGGGTTTTTCCATTCCTGCCCAGGTAGCAGTAGTTGGCTTTGACAACTCACCTTTTTCGGCTTATGTCAATCCATCCTTGTCATCGGTCAATCGCTCCAGCAAGATATTGGGCGAGGAAGCTGCCCGTCTATTTTTGAACAATATGGAAGGATATACCCAGCAAAAAGAGCATATTATTTTGCCTCCTGAGCTAATTATTAGAGATTCTACTTTAAGGTAAATTGAGGACTTTTCCCTGAGTGATTAATTTTTGCAAACGTTTGCATCGAATCCTGGCACCCAAGCTAGGGTATAAGTAGTATCTTTAAGTCCTTAGTTTACATTCCAATCACTCAGATCAAACAGTAATAGCAA
>JAAFHQ010000104.1 GCA_013298445.1 Chitinophagales bacterium
CAAAATAAATCCAAAGCGACATAATTTTCACAAAGAAAACACAAAGAAACACAGAGGACACAAAGTTAGATGTTGACAAGGTAATTCTTCAGAAATAAAACTATGTCAACATCTAACTCTGTGTTCTCTGTGTCCTCTCCTTTATTCTTTGTGCTAATAAAATGTCGCTTTTGCAGGGTTTATGAAAAAACCGGAAAGACTCCTGTTTTGTACTTTGATGTGTTACTTTCCTTTGTGCTAATCGGTTGTCATGATTAAAATATATTACTCGTGGTGCCTTATTCCACCACAATTTCGTCCACAAACAACCATGCTTTACTACCCGCTCCAGGAGCACCCGCCGGAATCGCTCCGTAGTTGCTCACCTCCAATTTCAAGTAACGCCCTTTAGCATTTTTCAGCGCCAAATTTAGCGGAACAACGTTGTCCTTGCCTGCATTGACCACACTGCTTTGGCTTTTGCTAAAATTTGCGCCGTCGTTGCTCCAGCTTACCTTTACGTCCTTGGGCGCATACACCCATTGGCCTGGATTGTTGAAAAAGCGGAGTTTCAACTGTTTGAGGCTGTTGCTCTTCCCGAGGTCGATTACCGCACTGAAATCTTTACCGGAAAATCCCAACCATTCTGCGTCGTTAAAACGCTGATCGCTGCCAATAACTCCATTGATGATGGAGCCCGGCCCACCTGCACTGTATTGTTTGGCTGGTTCCGAACTCAAGGTGATTTTTTTGCCCGCAGCCTTGTGGAAACTCAATTCCAGGCTGGCTGAGCGCCCGACGGCCTGCCCATCCTGAAAGGTTTGGAATACGTATTTCCCGCTTTGGGTTATGGCCTGAGTGACGTCTGCTACCGGGCTGTCCGTGGTTGGATTGCTGCCATTGTTGCTGTAGCGAATACTGCCTTGTTTGGCGGGATTCGAAGCGTCAAATTTGACGCCATTCCCTTCCACTTTCGCCATCGCCTTCACATCGTACAAGTGATTGCCAAAATTGTAACCTTCTTTTTTCCAGCGTTGCATGTGTACTGCCAGGCGTTGCACAAAATCGGGGAAGTTTTTGCGGCTTTCACCCGACCAGGTCGTTTCGGCCAGGGCTTGGCCCCGCGGCGAAAACATGTACTGCAATTTGGATTCGGTGCTGATGTATTCGGTCCAAAGATTGGCCTGTGCACCCAGGATGTACTTTGCTTGCTCCGCATTCAATTCTGCTGGAATCGGATTGTAGCTATATACTTTTTCCAAAGGTAAAAAACCGCCGATGGCCAGTGGCTCATCGGCGTGTAAAGATTGGTAGTAATCGAGATAGCAGTAGGAGGTAGGCGTCATGATGACATCGTGGCCTTGTTTGGCTGCTTCAATGCCGCCTTCGGTGCCCCGCCAGGACATCACCGTAGCGTTGGGGGCCAGGCCACCCTCCAATATTTCATCCCAGCCGATGATTTGTCGGCCGTGTTGATTCACAAATTTTTCCATGCGCCGGATGAAGTAACTTTGCAACTCGTGTTCATCCTTCAGTTTTTCCCGTTTGATGATGGCCTGCGCAGTGGCATTGGTTTTCCACTGATCCTTTGGGCATTCATCGCCGCCAATGTGGATATAGGGGCTGGGGAAAAGGGCCATCACCTCGGTGAGTACGTTTTCCAGAAATGTAAAGGTGGCTTCATTGGGGCAAAACACGTTTTTGGATACACCCCACAGCGTGCCTACTTCCAGTTTTGTGTCGAGGCAACCCAATTCGGGGTATGCTGCAATGGCCGCCTGAGCATGGCCAGGCATTTCAATTTCGGGAATGACGGTAATGAAACGTTTGCGGGCGTATTCCACGATGTCTTTGACTTCCTCTTGTGTGTAATAACCACCGTGTTTTTGGCCGTCAAATTTACGAGTGGCGCTGCTGAGATGTCCGGCGACAGTCTCCTTACGCCAGGCCGCTACTTCCTGCAGTTTGGGATACTTTTTGATTTCAATGCGCCAGCCTTGGTCCTCGGTCAGGTGCCAGTGAAAGCGGTTGATTTTGTATCGGGCCAACATGTCGATGAAGGCTTTGACTTGCTCAACAGGGAAAAAATATCGCCCAACATCCAACATGGCCCCCCGGTAAGCAAAGGCAGGGTGGTCTTCAATGTCGACGGCGGCGAGTTTGGTACTTGCCGCCGCTTGGACTGGAAAAAGTTGGATCAAAGTCTGAATGCCGTAAAACAAGCCAGCAGGTTGCCAGGCTTGAATTTTGATTTGATCGCCACTGATTTGCAGGCGGTAACCTTCGGCTTGGCTTATTCCTGGCGTCAGTTCCAGTAAAATGCTGTTTTTGTCTTGTTTGCCAGTTGACAAGCTATAACCCGCATATTTGCTCAACCATTGATTGAAGTAGTTGCTGGCCAGGGCGATTTGTTCGTTGTTGAGGTCAAAGCGCAGGGTGGTTTGCGCGTTTAACTCGAATTGACCAGCCTTAGGGGTGATTTTTTGGGGGATGGGAATAATGGGAAGGGTAGGGGATTGGGCGTTGGTGAATACGCTCAAAAATAGGGATAAGTAAACAAGAAGGTGTTTCATGCAATCTGATTTGACTAAGGTGTCCCTTAAGTGTCTTAGGTTTCTTAGGTGGTGAAGAATTTTTTTACCACCTAAGAAACCTAAGACACTTAAGAGGCACCTTAGAATAATAAGCAAGTTCTTGCGAGCATTAAAACTTCCAACGTCGGAAAGCCTCAATCGCTTCATATTCCGCCAAGCCCAACTGGCGGTAAGTGTGTGCAGTCTCGCGGTTGCGGTCTTCAGCGCGTTGCCAGAATTCCCGTTCGTCGTTGCCAGGGAAAGGTGGACGGTCCTTTTGGGACTGGTGCATAAAGATTGCCCGCCTTTTTTTCAGCAACTGCTCAGGGCTAATCGGCACAGCCATTTCAATCTCGTGCGTTGACCACTCATGCCAGGCACCCCGATAAAGCCACAGCCAGCAATCCTTCATCCAGGATTCTTCTTTCAGTTTTTCAAAAGCCATAAAGATGGCGTCCAGACAAACGCGGTGGGTACCATGTGGGTCGGCCAAATCTCCAGCCGCGTAAACCTGATGGGGCTTGATGCTTTCCATCAAATCCGCGATGATTTTGACATCGTCGTCACCTACCGGGTTTTTGCGTGTGCGGCCTGTTTCATAAAACGGCATATCCAGGAAATGGATGTGTTTGTCGTCCAGGCCGCAGAAGCGAGCTCCGGCACGGGCTTCACCACGGCGAATCAAACCTTTTACACTGCGCACTTCAGCAATGTCTACTTCATCGGATTTTTTGTCGTGCAGAAACTTGAGGACTTTTTTATATTTTTTGTCCAGCTCATCTTTTGCACCATTGTTGGCACCAGTTTCATTGTATTCTTGCAGGAATTCTACAAACCTCAGGGCATCGTAATCGTGAACGGCAATGTTGCCTGAGGTTTGGTACGCAACATGTACATCGTGGCCTTGTTCCACCAACCGCAGGAAAGTCCCGCCCATTGAAATTACGTCGTCATCCGGGTGGGGACTGAAGATGATGACCCGTTTTTTGGCTGGCTTGGCCCGTTCAGGACGGGTTGAATCGTCCGCATTGGGTTTACCGCCGGGCCAGCCCGTGATGGTGTGCTGCAGGCGATTGAAAATTTTAATATTGATTTCGTAAGCCGATGCGTATTCGAGGGTCAGGTCGCTCAAACCATGTTCGTTGTAATCTTCGCCGGTGAGTTTGAGGATGGGCTTGTTCACTTTTTGGGACAGCCACACCACCGCTTTACAGATCAAATCATCATCCCAGTTGCACATGCCGACCAACCAGGGTGATTCGTATTTGGTGAGGGCTTCGGCGGCACCAGTATCCAAATGAAAACGGGTGCCGGGGTGTTTTTGCAAAAAGGAAGCAGGAATGGAGGGGGTGATTTCTCCTTCCGCGGCTCTTTTCACAACTTCCGCCTTGTGTTGACCCCAAGCCAGCAGGTGGATCGCTTTGGCCCGCATGATGGAGCGAATTCCCATGGTCAGGGCGCGGTAAGGAACGTCCTCTTCACTGGGAAAATCTTTAAGTGCGTCCCTACGTGTGAGTGCGTCTAAGCGTACCAGACGGGTATCGGAAGTATCCCAGGAACCCGGTTCATTAAAACCAATATGCCCAGTCCGGCCAATGCCCAAAAGCTGAATATCGATCCCTCCCAGGAGCTCTATTTTTTTATCGTACTGACGGCAATATTCATCCGCTTGCTCCATAGGAATGGTGCCGTCAGGAATGTTGATGTTTTCCTTTTTGATGTCCACATGGTCGAAGAGGTATTCCCGCATAAAACGCACATAACTCTGCTGTGCATCAGGCTTCATGGGAAAATACTCATCCAGGTTGAAGGTGATTACGTTTTTAAAACTCAAACCTTCTTCTTTGTGCATGCGCACCAATTCCTGGTACACCTGAATTGGAGAAGACCCTGTAGCCAAACCCAATACGATGTGTTCGCCTTCTTGTTGCCGTTGACGAATGGCTAAAGCGATGGATTGGGCTACGTGCTTTGAGCCTTCGCGGGCATCTGCCCAAACTTTAGTCGAAATTTTTTCTACCGACTTGAGCTGGTATTTTAAAAAGTCCATGTGGAACGAATTTTTAGGTTTAGTTGAGAAGTTGAGAAGTTGAGAAGTTGAGTGCCCTTTTACCTATGGCATAGGCGACCTCAACTCCTCAACTCTTCAACTCCTCAACTCTTATAAATAAGCGACGCGGCACCCAGTAGTGCGGCATCTTCACTTCCCAATTCAGACAACCTTATCTCACATTTACCTTTGAACATTGGCATAGTATGCTTTTCCAAACTTTCCCGAGCAGGATCTAAAATCAAAGACCCTGCCATTGCCAAGCCACCCGCCAAAAAAACAGCCTTAGGGTCAAACAGGACCATCAGGTCGGCAATTTTGTAACCCAGAATTTCTCCGGTTAATCGAAAAGCTTCCTGAGCCAAAAAATCTCCAGTCTGGGCAGCTCTGGTAATGTCCCGGGCACTCAGTTGGTGATAGCTGAAGTTTCGCAGGGGGCTGTCCTGTGTATAGGTACTCATCAACTCAAAAACAGTTCGTTTGATGCCTGTAGCGGATGCATAAGTTTCGATACACCCTTTTTGGCCGCAACCACAACTACGGCCATCACGCACGACAAAGGTGTGTCCAAACTCACTGGCCAGTCCATGGTGTCCAATGACGATTTTTCCATCGACAATCACCCCAGAGCCTACACCCGTTCCTAAAGTGATCAGCGCATAGTTTTTCATGCCCCTGGCGCCTCCAAACTGGCCTTCGCCCAAGGCTGCTACATTGGCATCGTTGGCCAACCGAGTAGGTAATCCACAACGTTCTTCTACCAATTGGCGGACAGGGACCGTTTCTGTATCTGGAAATGGCATATTCGCTGCTCCTGTAATGGTTCCTTCCATTTCATTACAGGCCGGAGTGCCTATCCCAATCCCTATTATGTCATTTGAAGCAGCAACCCGATTGCGCAGTTCATTCACCGCTTCGGTTAATCCTGCTATAAAAGGTTCTGAACCCTTTCGTGATTGGGTATCATAACTATTGCGTTCGAGGATTTGTCCATTTACATCAACGATGGCCAGCTTGGTGCCTGTTCCGCCGATGTCAATTCCAATGACTGCCTTATTTTTCACTTGTCGATAGCTTATTTGATGAGTTTCTTCAACGTGTGACCAAATTTTGATACAACACGCGCAGCGAAAATAAGCGCTTTCATCTTAATTACCTCACTTGGGACAAAGGTAGATATTTTTTTAAATTGTGTGTGCGCACACGCAAGAAAAAATTTTAGCGTTTGCGAACACATACTTTTTTCTACCTTTGCGTGTGCGCACACCCTGAAATTTAATTTTGCATTTAATTTTCTCTCAAAGCAATGAATAAACGAGTCACCATCAAAGACATTGCGGAGCAAGCTGGCGTTTCGGTGGGAACAGTTGATCGGGTTATTCACGACCGGGGTAGGGTATCAGCGGAAGTAAAAGAGAAAGTCTTACAGGTCATGCAAGCTCTGGATTTTGAACCTAATCTCATTGCCAGTACTTTAGCTTTTAATCGCGCCATCCAGATCGGGGTTTTAATGCCTCAGTTGCACAGTGACCCATATTGGGATTTGCCCTTGCTGGGGATGCGTCGAGCACAACAATCGGTCAAACATTATGGTATAGGTCTGTTTGAACAAATGTTTGATTTGTTCAGTCCACAGGATTTTAAAAAGAGTGCGCTGGCCTTGATTGATCAAAAGCCGGATGCTTTGGTTTTTCCGCCCATTTTCCTCAAGGAATCAATGGAGCTTCTGGAACATTGTGCTGAGGTGGAAGTTCCCACCATCCTGGTCAACACGGATGTGGAGCACCCTCAAGTGATGTCTTATATTGGTCAGGACTCTTACCAAAGTGGAGTATTGGCAGGCAAACTCCTCAGTACGGTCATGAATGGATCAGGCAAAGTTTTATTGCTCAATCTGGATAAGGAAAGCACGAACGCCAAACATCTCATGGACAAAGAGCAAGGCTTGCGGCATTTTTTGGCACAAAAAGACCCAAGTTTATTTACTGTACTGCGGCAGGATGTAGAGGATTTTGACAACCCTGAACGTTTGGAGGCCTTACTGAAAGGGCTTCTTCAACAATACGTTGACATAAAAACAGTGTTTGTCACCAACTCTCGGGCTTATAAACTTGTAGAAGCGATTCAAGGCCTTTCTCAAGCTCATTTACCCATTCTAGGCTATGATCTTTTACCCAACAATCTGCACTTTTTACAAATGGGAAAAATTGATTTTTTAATCAACCAAAATGCCAGTTACCAGGGGTACCTGGCTATTAAAAACCTGACAGATTTTTTTATATTTAAGAAACAATTGCCCCGGGTACAACACCTCCCTCTGGACATTGTTGTGGCCGAAAATGCCGCTTATTATCTACAACGGGAGCAAGGAAATTAAAGCAAGAAATTGCATGAAATCCGCGGTTAGACAACAAAAAATTTTGAACAAATATTCAGCGCCTTGAAATTTCAGGACCGGATATAAACCCAAAAAAAATATTTCGGCCCAGAGCCCATAGGTTTACAGGCAGTTCCAGTTTTTTTGCTCATCTGATCAGAAAAAAGTCGACGAACGGATTTCCCTAAACGGATTCTTTTTTCCATCTTTGTATCCCTCTGATGGAAGGAACGGTTTGTACAAATTGCGAGACTAAAGCGCTTGAACAAACTCACCATTATTATTAACTTACTGATACGCTCTCTTTTACAAATTGAGACTATTTATTGTTTAACGCCCTTTGGCGAAAGATTCTGGAGAATGGTTAAAGATCATGCTACAGTGTGGGAGAGCTGTCTGCAAAACATTCGCAACAATGTTAACATGCAGGCATTCAGAACTTGGTTCGAGCCCATCAAGCCAGTGCGGCTAGATGGAAACGCGCTGACCATTCAGGTACCCAATAAGTACTTCTATGAATGGTTGGAGGAACATTATGTTTCGCTGCTCAAAACAAGTATCCGTAGTCAGTTGGGCGACAAAGCACGCCTGGAATACCAAATTTTGGTAAACGACCCCCGCGAAGAAGAAAAACGTAAATCTTATGCTGGAAATGGCAATGGTTTTGAAAAACCGCATTCCAGCAACCCAGGTAATGTGTCTTTATCCGACCAATTGCCCTATTACAATAATGTGGATACCGACTCCATCAAAAATCCCTTTGTGATTCCGGGGATTAAAAAGATGAAGGTAGATCCCCAGTTAAATCCAAACTATCGCTTCGACAATTACATCGAGGGTGATTGCAATCGCCTGGCTCGTTCAGCAGGGTACGCCATTTCGCGCAAACCAGGACAAACTTCTTTTAACCCACTAGTCATTTTTGGCAATGTAGGTTTGGGTAAAACCCACCTGGCTCAGGCAATCGGCAATGAGATTTTGGAAAAATTTCCGGCTAAAACGGTACTCTACGTTTCATCCGAAAAATTCACCAATCAAATCATCGCGGGGATCAAAAACAATGCCATCAATGATGTGGTCACTTTTTACCAACACATCGATGTGCTGATTGTGGATGACATCCAATTTTTGGAGGGCAAGAAAAAAACCCAGGATATTTTCTTCCATATTTTTAACCAGCTTCATCAAAACGGCAAACAAATCATCCTGACTTCTGACCGTCCACCCAAGGACTTGCAGGACATGGAGGAGCGTTTGATCTCACGTTTTAAATGGGGGCTTTCCGCCGATTTACAGGCCCCTGATCTCGAAACCCGCATCGCCATCCTGGAACACAAGATGATGATGGAAGGGGTCGAAATCGCTCAGGATGTGACCGAGTTCATCTGTTACAACATCAAAAACAACATCCGGGAACTGGAAGGGGTGCTGATCAGTTTGATTGCACAATCCTCTCTGAACCGCCGTGAAATCGATATTGATTTGGCCAAAGAAGTGGTACGGAATTTTGTAACCGAAATCAATAAAGAAATCACCGTCGAGTTCATTCAAAAACTCGTAGCGGAATATTTTAAGGTACCCGTCGAAACCCTTAATGGCAAAACCCGCAAACGCTCCATTGTGATTGCGCGTCAATTGAGTATGTACCTGGCCAAAAACATGACCGACCGCTCGTTGAAAGCCCTGGGTGAAGTGTTTGGAGGTCGGGATCACAGTACCGTGATTTATTCATGTCGGACTGTTCAGGATTTGATGGAAACGGATCCGTTTTTCAAGGAAACCGTGAGTGATCTGGAGAAGAAGATTCGGATGAGCTTGAGCGAAAAATAAAGGGCTATGCCCTTTGAGGAGATATAACGCCCTTTCAGGGCTAAACCGACACAAAGGCACGAAGGGCAATGCTCCTTCGTGCCTTTGTGTCTTTGTGGCTATTTTTTTTTATTCTATTTTGCCGCTTGAAACTTACTCAGTGCTGAGGCATTGAGACCTAAACAGATTAGCAATGTTGAAATCAAAATGGATGATCAGTGGGCTGTTGAGCCTCTGGGCAATGGGCTTATTCGCTCAAATTGAACGCATTGAACCCTCCAATTGGTGGGTGGGCATGAAAAACCCAGAACTGCAGTTGCTGGTACACGGCCCTAATATCGGCAGCACTACTCCCAGTATCAGCTATCCCGGAGTAAGTATTAAAGCCATTAACCGCGGAGATAGCCCGAACTACCTCTTCATCAGCTTATTGATTACGCCAGGTACCAAGTCGGGGAAATTCAGCATCAATTTCAGAAAAGCTGGCGCGCCAACTATGACTTACCAATACCCCCTCTTGCCTCGCAACAAGGCGGCTCAAAACCAAATGGGCTTCAGTTCCAAAGATGTCATTTATTTGGTTACACCCGATCGCTTTGTCAATGCCGATCCCAGCAATGACCAAAGTGATACCCTGCGGGAAAAAACGATCAATCGCAAGGAAGATTACGCCCGCCATGGGGGCGATATCCGGGGCATCATCAATAGCCTGGATTATTTGGCAGCAATGGGTTTTACCGCCATTTGGCCTACACCGTTACTCGAAAACAACATGCCCAGATGGTCGTATCATGGGTACGCGATTACGGATTATTACAAGGTTGATCCCCGTTTTGGCAGCCTGGAAGACTATAAAGAATTGGCGAACAAAGCCCGGGAAAAAGGCATTAAACTCATCAAAGACGATGTCGTCAACCACTCCGGGGTAAAATACTGGTGGATGGATGATTTGCCCTTCAAAAACTGGGTCAATTACCCGGATTCCATGCAGGTCACCAACCACCGCCGCACCATCAACGAAGATCTTTACGCGGCTCAAGTGGACAAAAAACTGATGACTCAAGGCTGGTTTGTCCCCGACATGCCGGATATGAACCACCAAAATCCTTTTTTGGCCAAATACCTGATTCAAAACAGCATCTGGTGGATCGAAACACTGGGTTTGGGGGGTATCAGACAGGACACTTATCCGTATTCAGAAAAGAATTTTTTGAAAAACTGGAGTTGTGCCATCATGAATGAATACCCCAATTTCAGCATTGTAGGGGAGGAGTGGAGCACCAATCCGCTCATTGCCGCTTATTGGCAACAAGGCAAAAAGAACCACGATGGTTATACCAGTTGTTTGGAAAGCCCCATGGATTTTCCTTTGCAAGCAGCCTTGGTGCAAGCTTTGACGGAGCCGGGAAGGGGCGGATTTGATAAATTGTACGAGGCGCTGGCCAACGATTTTGTGTACGCCAACCCGCAGGCCCTGATGGTTTTTGGGGACAACCACGATATGAATCGCATTTTTACCCAATTGAAAAAGGATGTCGACCTCACCCAAATGGCTTTGACTTATTTGTTGACTGTCCGGGGCATTCCTCAGATATATTACGGCACTGAAATTTTGATTGACAACAGTGCCAAACCTGGTGATCATGGCCTGATTCGCACCGATTTTCCTGGTGGCTGGGCGGGAGATGCAGTGAATGGCTTTACTGGGCAAGGTTTGAATCCTGACCAGTTGCGTATCCAGTCTTTTTTGAAAAAAATACTGAATTGGCGCAAGCAAAAAACCGTGATTCACAGCGGTAAAACCTTACACTTTGGCCCGCAGGATGGGGTGTATGTTTTTGCACGGTATACTGCTACTGAAACGGTTCTGGTGTTAATGAATAAAAATGCTGGAACTAAGTCGGTTGACTTGGGTCATTTTGCAGAAGTGATCAAAGGAAAAACGAATGCGGTGGATGTGTTGAGTGGTGAGACTTTGAGCTTGGGAAAAAGTTTGGAGTTGAGAGGGAAGTACGCAATGGTGTTGGAGTTGAAATGATCATTTGAGTGTAGAGACGCATGGCTGCGCATCTCCTTTGACACGAAATTCGATGTAGAGACGCACGGCCGTGCGTCTCTACACTCAGCCGGTGATCCAGTTCAAAATTGCCGGACCCCAATAATGTTTCGTAAAAAAATAAGTCCCTAGAATTAAAAAACCATTGACCGCCAGCAATAAAAGCGTCCCTACAAGATTAAAAGCCAAAGAGGTTTTCGATTTGAGTTTTTGAATGAAAATTTCGGCTACCAACAAATTGGGTAAATAAAAGAAAAAGGCCATAACCTGGTCAAAAGGCCCGCTAAAATGATCTTGATGCCCCCAACCATCGGTCAATAAAATCCAAAAACCATAATCCATGCGGTACAACCAGGAACCAATGGCCAAGGCATAAAGGCGCAAGGCCCAGGCTCGGTGCAATTCAATACGTCGCGCTCGGGCATGTCGAAAAGTCTCCGTAGCACAAATCAACATCAGCACACCATATAACCCAAAACCTAAATCCATTACAGTGCCCCCAATGGTACCTTTGATCAAAATAAAACTCAAACCGCCAAGCCCTGCAAAGACAGAAGCAAGGATGTACACTCGCCCAACCCAGCGATGAAAGGCCGGATACCGATTGCGTATGGCGTCGATCAACTGAATACTTCCCAAAATGAGGATAATTCC
>JAAFHQ010000105.1 GCA_013298445.1 Chitinophagales bacterium
AGTCGGACTTTATCCTTTTTCCGGCCATGTTCAACGCCCCTTTGATGGCGGATTACAACCACCTGGGCGAGGCCAAAGCCGTACGTGAATTGGCCAAACATACCGCGCCAATGCTCGAAAAATTTGTCGAAATGGCCATGGCCTACAATACCAACATCATCACTGGTAGTATGCCCATTGTAGAAAATGGCTCTTTGCTCAATGTGAGTTACATCTGTCGGCGCGATGGAACCTGGGAAAGTGCTTACAAAATCCACCCGGTACCCTCCGAGGAGTCGGCCTGGGGGATGGTCGGTGCCAGCAAAATCAAAGTGTTTGATACCGATGCGGGGCGGATTGGGATTTTGATCGACTACGATGTCTGTTTCCCGGAGCTGGCGCGCTGGTTTACCAAGTATGGCGGTGTGCAAATCATCTTTGTGCCTTTCCTCACTGAAACCCAAAACAGCTATAACCGCATACGCATCTGCGCCCAATCACGGGCCATTGAGAACGAATGTTATGTGGCCATTGCTGGTTGTGTAGGTAATTTACCGAAGGTCAACAACATGGATATCCAGTTTGCCCAATCTGCGATCTTCACACCCTCCGATTTTTCTTTCCCCAGCAATGGCATTCGGGCCGAGGCTACCCCCAATACCGAAATGACTGTAATTGCGGATGTTGATCTGGAGTTATTGAAGGAATTACACGAATTTGGCAGCGTACAAGTGTTTAAAAATCAACGCAAAGACTTGTATGAGGTGCGGTTCAAAAACAAGCCGTAATATTTTTTCACGTCGATCAAACTAAAAAATGATTCGTGACGTTTCCTAATGGTTCTAAAATCCGGTGCCCAAAACCCGGCGCGAAGCCAAAATATAATTTTTGGTAATCTCCTTATTTTGTGGCATTAAATTTTATATTTGCGCTTTATTTTGATAAGTAAAATTCCCATTATGGAGAATGAAGTAGTAAGGTATTCAGATGCTGAGTTGGAAGAATTCAAAGTGCTGATTGAGACCAAACTGGAGCGTGCAAGTACCCATCTGAGCGGGCTTCAAGAACAAATTCTTGAAATTACCGAAAATACCAGCGACGAACACGGAGGCGACTGGGTAGACGATAGTAGCATCAACAATGACGTTGAGATGCTCAACAATATGGCTATTCGCCAGCGGATGTACATCCAGGACCTGGAGAATGCCTTGGTGCGGATCAAAAACAAGACCTACGGTATTTGTAGCCTCACAGGTCAATTGATTGATAAGCGTCGTTTGTTGGCAGTGCCTACCACTACCAAAAGTTTGGCGGCCAAGGTTGCTGAACAGGTGCCTACACCTGAAAGGAAAGAACGGGTTGAAATTGAAAAACCAGTGGTGGAGAAAAAGCCAGTGGAAAAGAAACCCGTCGAAAAACGCATTACTACCACTATTATTCGCAAATCTTCCCCAGGTAAGAAAAAGTCGGTTGAGATTGAAGACCTGGAAGATGAAGACGATGAACTGGGCATCGGCAAAGACATGTTCTTTGATGATGATCAGGATATTCTATACGGTGCGGTTTCCGACCTGGAAGATGATCTGGAAGATACTTCCTCTAGCAGTGCCGACGACGACGATGAAGACCTCATGGGTGGCATCGGTATGGGTGGATCTGACGATGGTAGCGACGATGACGACGGGGATGACTACTAATCTCTGCTTGGGTAGAAAAAAATTATACCCAGTTCGTTGCTAATTCTTTATTGTTTTTTTACCTTTGCATTCCCAAATTGGGAGTAAGCAATAATTTTCTGTCAGAACCTTCAAATATCATCATTCATTATGCTGATCATCGAAATCAAAGATGGCGAAAGCATCGACAAGGCGCTCAAACGCTACAAGCGGAAATTTCAAAATGCAGGCGTAATCAAAGAATTGCGCAGACGTAAGGAATTCGTGAAACCATCCGTTAAGCGCAGAGGCGAAGTGTTGAAGGCAGTTTACCGCGAGAAGATGCTCGACGAGCAAGAAAACACGCCAAACTAAGTTCTACCGAATTCTTTTCGGCGGACAGCCGATTGCTATACACGCCAAGAGGGGAAATCCTCTCACAAAAAGCAGTACCAATCATCCATGTGTTGATTGGTACTGCTTTTTTTTGTGGTTAACTAATGCTTCCCTTTCTGAAAGGAATAACTCAGTACCAGGTTCCAGAGAAAATCCTTACTTCCAGGAATTTTCGTTTGGATGACCTTGTTCAAGGTAGACCTTAGGGAGATAGGGACATTTTTCATTTTAAGGCTAAAAGTAGAAGTAAAATAAAAACCTTCTGGGCCGTACGCCTTTAGGTAATAAACCTGTGGAGTTAGGCTCAGCAACAAATTTTTGGCCAGATTGATGTCGCTAAAAGTGGTATTGAGCCCAATAAAATGCAACGCCTGGGTGGTGCCAATGTCAAAACCACGTCCATGCAGGTAGTACAGCCCCACGCTCGTACGTTTGGCAATCGAATACGTTGGCGATAGCTCCCCCACCAAATAGCGTTCGGTAATGATCGACTCGCCAATTGGAGGCAAAACCTTGCTTCTAAAGTTCAGGCCGAGGTGCGTTCCTGCGCCTAGCTGAAATTTAGTGGTGGACACCAATTTGTACCGAAGCCAGTACAATTGGTACCAGGGTTTACCCTCCAGAGAAAAAGTAAGCTCAGGATCAAAACTGAACCTGCCTTTTTGCCAAGACATATTGAATAGCGCGGCTGGCTTCTCCAACGAAAAGCTGGGAATCAGGGAAATGCCATTGTTGGTTACCCCAACCGAGCCTGATAAAACGCTGCTGCGCTTTGTACTATCACTTGTCTGTGCAAAGGAAGTGCAAGCCAGGCCAAGGAAATAAAAAAGCAAAATTGAACTATTGGTTTTCATATGCACAAAAATACCACGACAGGTACTTTTACATCTAATGACAATCAAACCAATCCTTAAGCTTTTCAAACCATTTCTGTCCGAATTGAAGAGGGGATTCTCCCGGTGACCCGCTTGAAATAGTTGTTGAAATAGCTGGGATATTCAAAGCCCAAGGCATAGGCTACCTCGGCAATGGTCCAGTCAGTGTGCATCAGCAATGCCTTGGCTTCGGTAACGATGCGGGCGGAAATGTGTTTGGAAGTAGGTTTGCCAGTAATCTCTTTCACCGAACGGTTGAGGTGATTGACGTGGACGGCCAATCCATTGGCAAAATCCTGCGGCGTTTTTAGGCATAGCGGTTTGTCTACCCTTTCAATGGGGAACTGCCGTTCCAATAGCTCCAAAAAAACCTGGGTGATTCTGGAGGCCGCGTTTTGGTGTTGGTAATAATTTTCTGAGGGCTGTAATTTTAAGGCTTCATGAAGGATCAAATGAATGTAATTGCGCATCAGATCGGCTTTGTGCACATAATCAGACTGTTGTTCTTCAATCATCTTTTGAAAAATCACATTTAGAAAGGCGCGTTGTTCGGTACTGATGTTTAAAACAGGTGTACCCCCAACCTTGAACAGGGGAGACTGTTGCAGGCTTTCGGTGCGTTCTGACAGGTTGAAGAACTCTTCGGAAAAGAGACAAGTATAGCCCACATACTCTGTGGAGATGGTTTCCCAGGAATAAGGGATATGTGGGTTGCCAAAAAACAAAACCGTGCCCTCGGTTTCAAAACTCCGGTCAGCGTAGTGAATGATGCTCTGGCCGGTGGTCAGGCAAATTTTATAAAAATCCTTTCGGCTGTAAATGCGGGTTGCACTTCCGTCACTTTCGATTTGGAAGACATTAAAGCCTTTTAACTTTAGTTCATTGTTGAAGGGGGAAATTGAACGTGTGACTTTGTTTTGCATGGGGTAAAATTAAGGAAATCAAATAAGGTGGGGCTGTGAAAAGGTAGTTTTATGCAGTCATATGTTTTTCAATCCGCGGGTTAAAGTCATTAGACTTAGTTTCAGCGACAGTATACTTGTTCACGAAGTCAGAAAATCCCCAGTTGAAATACCAAAAGCAGGATGTATAGTTTGATAGGTGTGGTAGAAGTTTTTCAACATAAGAGCAGTATTTATTATAGATAAACAAACATTTTTCAATACAAAACAGACATTTTATCAAAAAAAACAAAAAAACCTCGCACTTTTTAAATTTTTTTAAAAAATATCACTAAGTTTGTTTGAATATTTTTTGCGAAAGACCCGGTTTTCAAAATGTCTTTGTGGCATCGATGGATTAGTACCTTTAGGTCTTAGCTGAAAATGCCACAGCAAAAGAAAGTCGAAAAATAGTTGATTTCAACTAACTATCGCAAGTGATGCCGGATAATTTTATCAATTTCAATGAACTACTTAAACTCAAATAAATGATGAATAGAAGTTTACGATCCCTGATCAGGATATGCTTAATGCTGATCCTGGGTCTCTGCGGGGCAGGTGCCTTTGCTCAGGGAACAGTGAGAGGTACGGTTACCTCAAAAACAGATGGATTGCCGCTCCCAGGTGTGAATATACTAGTCAAGGGGAGAACTACAGGTACCGTTACGGAAGTAGACGGCCGTTTTTCGCTTCAGGTTAGTCCTGGTGAAACACTTACCCTCTCCTACACCGGATTCGCTACACAGGAAGTGGTCGTGACTAACCAGACTGAGATGAACATTGTCCTTGTAGAGGATGTGCTCACCATGCAGGAAGCAGTAGTGACCGCACTCGGCATCAGTAAAGAAAGTAGAAAATTGGGGTACGCCGTTTCTACCATTAATGGCGATCAACTGAACAAGGCTAGAGAAACCAACGTAGCTTTATCCCTCCAAGGTACAGCTCCAGGGGTAACCGTAAGAGGTACCAATGGTGGCCCCGGGGGAACAGCTCAGGTGCTGCTGCGTGGAATGCCCAGCATGAACAGCGGTGGTTCACCACTCTATGTTATCAATGGTATTCCCATGGATAACACGCAGCGCGGTAGTGCTGGCGAGTGGGGTGGCGGAGATAATGGTGACGGTATAGGTAACCTTAACCCGGATGACATTGAGAGCATGACCATTCTAAAAGGTCAGTCCGCTTCTGCTTTGTATGGGGCTCGCGCTTCAAACGGTGTAATCTTAATTACCACCAAAAAGGGTAAGAAAAACGATTTTTCCGTTGAGTACAACACGAATTACATGACCGACAATGCCCTGAATCTTACTGATTTTCAGTACGATTATGGTCAAGGTCTTTTGGGGGTTAAACCAGTTGATGCCAACTCCGCGCTCTCTTCAACTCGGATGAGTTGGGGTCCTAAATTGGATGGCAGCTCTACCCCTCAATTTGATGGTAAGTCTTATCCTTACAGCCCGCAAAGGGACAACATCAAGAACTTCTACAGAACAGGTTCCTCCTTTACCAACACCCTTTCTGTTTCAAAAGGAAATGAGTCGGGTTCTTTCAGATTGTCGGCCTCAAACCTTTCCAATCAATCTATGGTACCCAACAGCGGCCTTGAACGGAAAACGTTTAACTTTAGCTTGGATCAAAAAATCACTAAAAAGCTTTCGGTTACTGCTGTTGCAAACTACGTGGATGAAAAGGCAGACAACCGATCTTACCTGAGTGATGGACCGATGAATGCGAACAACATCTTGTTTTTGGCCACCAACGTAGATCAGAGCATCTTGGCTCCCGGATTTGACGCTTCAAAGAATGGTGCCGAAGTTAGATGGAGTGATGACGAGTACGTAAGTAACCCTTACTTTGTAACCAATCAATTTGAAAATGACCACAGCCGCAGACGTATAATTTCATCGATGATGGCACGTTACGATCTGACCAGCTGGTTGTACGCACAGGCTCGGGTGGGCTACGATTTAAGCAATGACAAGTCTTTTAACGTAACTCCTTGGGGAACTGCCTACCAAACCAGACCTGATGGAAGTGGATCGATGGGGCAATCTCAAACCCAGCGTTCTGAGTTGAACATCGAAGGGATTCTTGGTGCGAATAAGAAGATTACCGATGAGTTAACGATCGATGCCTTGATTGGAGGTAACATTCGTAAGAATGAATCAGAATCAGTAGGGGTTGGCGGATCGTTTTTTACACTTCCCTATGTATATACATTGTCAAACTTGTCACAACGAGGTGGGGGTGATTATGGATTTTCGAAGCAGGGTGTTCATTCAGGGTTCTACTCAGTGGACTTTTCCTACAAGAATTTCCTGACTGTAAACACAACTGGACGGTACGATGACTATTCCACGCTTTATTCTTTGATCAATCCGGAAAAGCAGACGGGAATCTTTACGCCATCAGTCTCCACCAGTTTCTTGTTCAGTGAATTGGGCAATTTTGGGAAATTGAGCTTTGGGAAACTACGTGCTTCCTTCGCTCAAACCAGTGGTGAGCTAGGTGACCCTTACCAAACATCATTGTATTATAGCTTGGATCGTTCATTCAATGGTCGGCCTATGGGTACATTCCCTGGAACTGCGCCCAACTCTACTTTGAATCCCTTTACCCTTACCGAAATTGAAATCGGTACCGAACTTAAGTTCTTCCAGAACCGTTTGGGATTTGATTTGGCCTGGTTCAACCGTACTACCAAAAATGAAATCATGCGCGCTAATTTTAGCCCAGCAGCTGGATTTACTGGTGGTTTTGTAGGAACGGGTTCAACAGAAAACACAGGTATTGAGCTTCAAGTTAAAGGTGTAATTGTTCGGACTGCAGATTTTGAATGGAACGCAACCCTGAATTACACGAACGTTAAAAACAAGATCATCTCCACTGACCTAGGCAATACCAATCTGCAATTGGGCTACAACCGCGCCACCTTGGGCAATGCCTATACCGCTTTTGTACCAGGCCTGGCTGGTCCGCAGATCATGGCGTATGACTACAAAAGAAGCAACGGTCAGATTGTTGTAGATGCAAGTGGACTCCCAGTGAGGGGTGATTTGATTCCAATGGGAAGTGTTTTGCCTACCCAATATGGCGGCTTGATGAATCAACTGTCCTATAAAGGTTTCAATCTTGCATTTCTCATTGACTATAGCTTCGGGAATAAAGTACTTTCTGCCACCGAGCACTATTCTATTGCCCGTGGCTTGAACAAAATCACCCTGGAAGGCCGTGATGGAATAAGAACGGGTGTAATTGAATCAGGAACGCCCAATACGGTTACCGCTCCAGCTCAACTGTACTACCGAGCTGTAGCACAACAGATTACCTCAAGTAGCGTAGTTGATGGTGATTTCATAAAATTCCGTCAGCTTACCTTAGGCTACCAGATTCTAGGCTCAAAACTTGGAAAGCTTCCTTTCCAGTCTATTCAATTGTCCGTGGTTGGGCGTAACCTGGCCATCTTAATGCGCAAAGCGAAGAATATTGATCCTGAATCTTCATTTGGGTCTAATCTCCGTTACTACGGTATTGAGGGAACAGGTTTACCTTCTGCCCGTTCAATCGGACTCAACCTTAACTTTAAATTCAAATAGCCAGAACAATGAAAATACAATATAAGAATTTCCTTAAACAAGGAAGACTTGCCTACTTAGTGTTGGCACTGACTTTCTTTACCTTTTCCTGCGACGATTTGGCCGAGTTGAACGTAGATCCAACCAGGTCTTCACCCGCAAACTTTGACCCGAATTTCTTCTTGTCTTCTAGTCAAGCGAATTATTTGGGTGCAACTACGGGTTATAGTGGCCCTATCCTATTTCAGAGCGGCTGGGTACAAATTTTGTCCAGTACCTCTACCTTAGGTGCCAACTACTACTCCAATATGGACAAGTATGTTCCATCTACCAACACAGCGAATTATCAACAAGGAGGCTGGAACAGTGGTTATCGATCAGCTACCCTAGCCAATCAAATCTTGTTTGATACCGACGGTAAAACTGGGTTTGAAAATTTGAGGGCGGTAGCCAAAATCATGATCATCCTGAATATGCAGCACATTAGCGATGTTTATGGAGACATACCTTACTCGCAAGCATTGCAGGCTGCTTCCGGGCTCACCCAGCCTGAATATGACACACAGGATGCTCTTTACCAGGCTCTGCTTAAAGATTTGGACGCTGCGGTAAGCAGTTTAGATGTGTCCAAAAAAGGCCCAACTGCGGATCTGATGTACAATGGGGATGTTGCCAAATGGAAAAAATTTGGTTACTCGCTCATGTTGCGCATGGCCATGCGATTGGTAAAAATAAGTCCAGCCACTGCCAAGACTTATGCCGAGAAAGCAGCAGCGGGCGGCACATTTGCCAGTGCAGCTGATGACGCTGTTATCAAGTATGACAATACCAATGGCTATACGAACGGCAATGCAGGACCTTTGAATACTGCTTCTGATTTCTATGAGGTTCGCTGGAGCAAAACCATCATTGATTATTTGAAAAGCAAAAATGATCCTCGCCTGGGAGTAATTGCTGAAGTTCCACAAGATGGCTTGGCGGCGAACAACAACGCTGCACTGAGTGGCAATTCTACTCCTGCAAACCAGCTTGGTCTGCCCAATGGATTTGATATGGCTGGAGGAGCTACCGATATTACTACTTCTCCTGGCTATCCAGGCGGCACTGGCACAGGCTCAGATGCTACCAAAATTGGTAAGTACTCACGTCCAACATCTATCTACCGCAATGTAAATGCCCCCGCATTTATTCTGACTTACGCTGAGAGTGAATTGCTCTTGGCAGAGGCAGTTGTAAGGGGCTTTACGGTATCGGGAACTGCGGCTAGCCACTACAGCAACGCGCTTCGCGGTGCCTTGGCTGGCATGGCGCCATATGGTGCCAGCGCAGCTATTGATGCAGCTACAGTAAACGCATTTGTTACTGCAAATCCGCTTGACGTTTCTTCCTCAGCCAATTCTCTAAAGATGATCAATGAGCAGTATTGGGCAACCACTGGTCTTTTGTTCAACTTTGTTGAGGCATGGAACAACTGGAAACGTTCGGGCCATCCAGTGCTAACACCTGTTAAATTTACTGGTAACTTCTCAAATGGAGCAATTCCTCGCAGACAGCCTTATCCAACTGGAGAAGCTGGTCAGAATGGTGATGCTTACACCAAGGCAGTCACCAGACTTCCAGGAGGCGATCAGTGGACATCACGCGTTTGGTGGGACGCCAATTAAGTTGAAAATCACTTAGGAACCTTTTCGTTCCCTAGAAAAGTAAAAGGCTGGACTCCAATCCGGCCTTTTATTTTTTTATAACTTGCTGTTGATAAGTGCCCGGTCATCACTAACGGCATTTAATTGCGTTTGAAAGCGACGAAATCCTCTGCATCAATGAAAAAGGTATTTACACTCGCCATCTTTTTAATCGCCTTTACATCTAATCAGGCGCAAAGTTTATTCGAGCCTGTTAATTCTTCGCGTTCAGGTGTATCATTCAAAAACACCATTGTTGAAAACGCGACTCAAAACGCATTGACGTACGAAAACTTGTTTAATGGCGGGGGAATTGCCGTTGGAGACATCAACAACGATGGGCTTGAAGACATCTACTTTATTTCTAACATGCAGCTCAATAAGTTGTACCTCAATCAGGGCAACTTCAAATTCAAAGACATTACTCAAGCTGCGGGAGTAGCTGGCCGGGTGGGATGGAAAAGTGGTACATCCATGGTAGACATCAACGGCGATGGGCTGCTCGATATCTACGTGTGTTACTCCGGCAAAACAGATGCAGAAAAAAGACGCAATCAGTTTTTTATCAACCAAGGAAACCTCACTTTCATCGATAAGGCCCAAGAAATGGGGCTTGACGATCCATCATACACCACCCAAGTCTCTTTCTTTGACTACGATCGGGATGGTGATTTGGATGCTTTTTTACTCGCTACCAATGTAAAAGTGATTCGCGACCTGGAGTATTCGCAGGCCCGTAAATCCAAACACCCTTATGCCGGAGATAAGTTGTTTCGCAATGACAATGGGCGGTTTTCCGAAGTAACGGAGGAAGCTGGTATTCTTTCTAATGCACTCGGTTTTGGTTTGGGCGTAACGGTATCGGATGTGAACAAAGATGGCTGGCTGGATATATATGTCTCTAACGACTATGCGGAACCCGATTACCTCTACATCAACAATCGCAATGGAACCTTCACCAATAAACTGGATGTATCGCTTCAACACATTTCGCAATTCTCGATGGGTTCTGATATAGCCGATATCAACAATGACCTGTTGCCGGATATTTTCACGGCCGACATGTTGCCTGAAGACAATAAAAGGCAGAAGCTATTGTATGGCCCCGATAACTACGAGCAATTCGCGCTCATGGTGAGCGAGGGCTATCACTACCAGTTCATGCGCAATATGCTTCACCTCAACAATGGCAACGGCACATTTTCGGAAGTAGGGCAACTGGCGGGCGTATCCAATACCGACTGGAGTTGGGCGCCACTATTTGCCGATTACGACAATGATGGCTGGAAAGATCTGTTTGTCACCAACGGGTATTTCCGGGATTATACCAACCGCGATTTTCTTAAATACAAAGGGGATTACTATTTTCAAAAAGTCCTGGCGCACGAAAAAGCCGATACCTTGGAGTTGGCCAAGTCCATGCCTTCAACTCCGGTGCACAATTATATTTTTAAAAACATGGGCAATGCCCGGTTTGAGGATCAAAGCAAGGCCTGGGGATTTTCAATGCCCACTTTTTCAAATGGCGCTGCTTATGCCGATCTGGACAATGATGGGGATCTGGATTTGATTGTCAACAATCAGGATGCTGAGGCTTCGCTTTACCGGAATCTTGCACGCCAACAAAACACATCGCGCCACTACATCGCTTTACAGCTTAAAGGTGCTGGACTGAATTCACAGGCGATTGGAAGCGCGGTTGCGATTTACACTGGACAGGGCAGGCAGTTTTTTGAGATGATGCCGGTGCGCGGTTATCAGTCCTCTGTTTCTAGCAAAATTCATGTTGGCTTAGATGGCCAAACACAGATCGATTCGATCGTTGTGGTTTGGCCGACTGGCAAAAAAAGTAAAATTGCCAACGTAATGGCCGACCAGTTGCTCGTGTTGGAAGAAGTAAACTCGATCCCAACTGATCATGACGCTACCCCTCAAACAGCTACCCTTTTCAAAAGCGAAAAATCCCCCCTTACCTATCGTCACACAGAATATGGGGCAAATGACTTTAAACGACAACCACTGCTCAACACCATGCTATCGCCTTGCGGCCCCGTGATGGCGAGTGCCGATGTCAATAAAGATGGTACGCTGGATATATTTGTTGGCGGCACCAAGGAAAACCCTGGTCGCTTGTTCGTACAGTTGAGCAACGGCATCTTCCGGATGATGGGTAATTTTGATTTCAAAGAAGATGCCAATTGCGCGGATGCAGATGCTAGCTTTTTCGACGCCGACGGTGATGGTGACCCCGATTTGTATGTAGTGAGTGGCGGTTATCACGAATACCAGCCGGATGAAGATGCCTTGCAGGATCGCTTGTACCTCAATGATGGTAAGGGAAACTTCAGCAAAGCGCAA
>JAAFHQ010000112.1 GCA_013298445.1 Chitinophagales bacterium
CTGGGCTTTGCCAATGGATACTGTTTCTCATAAGGCAGAAGCAAATGCTTACGCAGTGGTTCAGCGGGAAAGCTCTACAGCTATTTATTCATTTGCACACGAGCTTGCACATCTGATGGGGTGTAAACATGATTGTAGTACCGACATGACGAAAAAGCCATTTAATTATGCGCATGGGTTTAGGTACCTAGATGCTCAAAACGAATATGGTACGATTATGAGTTTTAATGATTACAGCGTTGGTGAAATAGAAAAAGTCAAAAAAAGGAGGCAACTATTGTTCTCTAACCCCAATATCTTGCACAATGGCACTCCAATGGGAGTTTTTGACCCGAAAAAACCCATGCAATGCCAAGCTGATAACCACCGGGTTTTGGATCAAACTGCGGCAACGGTCTCCAACTTTAGATGCAACGCCTCCTCAACGCCAAATGTTTGGATGAAAGATACTTGGCAGGACTTAGGCCAGGAGCCTTATCCTGCAAGCCCTACCGAAGTCACTTGGAATTCCCCGGATATTTGGGTCAGGAACAATCAAGATACTAACCTTTCCCATGTCCATGATCATGAAAATCCTAAACTTGGAGAGAGCAATTGGGTTTATGTAAAATTGCACAATGGAGGCTCAAGGTCAAGAGGAATACTTGAGTTGTATTATGCTGAGGCTAGTTTGCCCCAGCCTTGGCCAAGCGATTGGACAATGGTGAAAGATATTTCGGTTACCATGAACCCAGGAACTAGTCAAATTGTAGAGTACAATTGGAATGTACCTTCACGTAATGTTGATTACACATTGCTTGCGAGATGGGTTTCAGATGCTGATCCTATGGCTGTTGTGGAAGGAGAAATTGTGGCGCTTAATGTTGTTAATAGCAATAATATTTCATGGAAAAACACCAAATCTGTCAATGTTAGTGATGGTTTGGCGTCTAATGCTGTGATGGAATTCACTTCTAATCCAGGCACTTCTCTCGAACTTAATTTTGATGAAACTTTCCCTAGGCAATCATTTGCTGAGAAAGGTATTGTTTTAATCAATTTTGATGATAGAACTAGTCTTTCTAAGCTTACAGGAAGTGGCTTCGAGAAAATAAGTGACAATTTATATTTGGTAACGGACTCTAAAGTTAGATTCAACAATCTAAGTACTGGTAGATCCATGAAAGGAGCAATAACCCTCTCTTTTAGAAATAAAAAGACGACGCCAAAACAAAAATATTATTGCAACCTCAGGCGAATTGAGGCAAATCAAAAAAGTAAAAATGTAAGTGCAATTAGTGGTATAGATTATGTAATAAATTCATCGAATTAAGTCTAATGGTATTTCCCTAAATTAACTGGCCTTTTGTGGGCCAGTTAATTTACACCCCAAAAGCTGCTCTTCTTTACCATTTTTTGAATCCAAAAACAACAAAACATGCAAAAAACACTACCTTCACCTAAATTAATCTAGCCACTGGAACAAGTTCATCTTTGCATCGGATCAGGCCAAATGTATTGCCTGAAATCGGTATAATCACATAATCCTGTAAAGATGAACATGTTCTCTCAATCCACACCGAAGTCTATCTACTTGACTCTCTTTTTTCTTTTTTTTCAACTAGTCTTGCAGGCCCAGCAAGAAACCTATCCCTGCGCAGCTTCGGAAATGCAGCGCCTCCTTTTTCAGAGAGACCCCTCTCTATTGCAAAAACAACTTACCCTTGATGGAGTCATTCAGCAACACATTCAACGGCAACAAAACCAAGCCGACCTGCGCAATTCTGCGGTGTTTACCGTTCCGGTGGTAGTACACATCATCCATCAAAATGGCAGCGAAAACATCAGCGACGCTCAGGTGCAAAGCGCCATTCAACACCTCAATGATGCTTTTGCCCACCAGGGGTATTATGGTGCAGCTGGCAAGGGAACCAATATTCCCATCCAGTTTTGTTTGGCTCAGCGTACACCCAATAACCAGGCGACCAATGGCATCACCAGAGACGTGTCAAGTCTGACCAACATGGGCATGGAAACCGACGACTCCGCGCTAAAAAATCT
This sequence comes from Chitinophagales bacterium, assembly GCA_013298445.1. GTDB lineage: Bacteria > Bacteroidota > Bacteroidia > Chitinophagales > Saprospiraceae > Haliscomenobacter. Next base: position 2,041 of record JAAFHQ010000112.1, read on the forward strand.
CAATCGTTGGGACCCTCGCCAATACGTCAACATTTGGGTAGTACGCGACATCAACAGCAAAGCACACGGTTCAGGAGTGGCGGGCTACGCCTATTATGCATCCGCACATGGGGCCTCATTCGATGGCATTGTGTGTGAGGCGCGTTATTTTGGCAATAGCCCGGCCAATGATGTGGTGTTGATTCACGAAGTGGGGCATTACCTCAATTTGTACCATACTTTTGAAGGCGGCTGCACAAACAACAATTGTGAACTGGAAGGCGACCGGGTCTGTGATACCCCACCCGATCAGGCCAAACATACGGGCTGTGTATACAATTCCTGCAATACGGATACTGACGATACCCGACCGGTTAACCCCCTGAAGACAGATGTGAACGACCTCACCGAAAATTACCTGGATTATTCCCCATTTTCCTGCCAGCATGCCTTTACACCCGGGCAATCGGCGCGTATGTTAGCGGCCTTACAAACGGTAAGGGCCAGTTTATTGGATTCACCCGGCTGTTTGCCTCCTTGCACTCAGCCAATTGCTGCGGATATCGTAGTGCCTCCAAATCTGGTGGTAGGAACTCCGGTAACTTTTACCTTTAATGGCTCGGGGGCAACTCGTTTTGAATGGAAATTGAATAGTACGGTTTTTTCTAGTCAACAAAACCCTGCCTATACCTTCACTCAATCAGGATTTTTTACTTTGGAGGTGATCGCACGCAATGGAGATTTGAATTGTTGGTCAAAAAAACAAATTCCGATCAATGTATTGTGCAATGCAATGGCTGATTTCACCCCCAAACTAATGGCGGTTCAAAGGGGCAACTCGCTTACTTTTACCAGCACCAGTACAGGGGCTAATCAATACGAATGGTCGGTGAATGGAGGTATAGTAGGTTCTGGAACTACCTACACCCATACTTTTAATGCAGATGGAGATTATACCATTCAATTAAAAGCATCAAATGCCAGTTGCAGCAGCATCAGCATAGGCCGGGTGGTAGTGAATCGGCCTTGCCGGGGAGACACGGCAGGTCAGGATTTTCCCTGCCCCGAAATCTGCGGCAACGACATTGACGACAACGACGACGGCCTCATCGATTGCGCTGATCCTACCTGTAAATGCGAGGAATGCCGCCAACTTCCGGACGGGGTCATCAGTGCAATGGACAGCATTAAATGCTTGGGCGACAGCCTCAGGATTTATCTTAAAATTTGCAACCAGGGGCAAGGTGTTTTGCGTGCATCTACGCCAATCGCTTTTTACAAAACGGATCCCACAACCAGCAATGCTATTCCATTAGCCGGGCTAAAAACGTTGGGCGTAAATCTCCCTCCCGACACCTGCATTAGCCGAAGTTTTGTGATCAAAACTCCGGGCACCAACCCCATTTTTGTGGCATTAAACGATGATTACCGCCGCCCCCGGCCTTATGTGCTGGAACGTTACCTGAGCGAGCAATATCCCGAATGTAATTACCGCAATAACAAGTTTCAGTTTTCCTACAATTTACCCCAAACGCCCAATCTCGATCTTGGGCCCAACCAATTGGTCTGTGCCAACAGTGTGACGCTGCTTCGAGCTCCTGCCGGGTTTGCTCGTTACCGTTGGTTTGATGGTACCACGGATAGCACACTCACTGCTTTTTCGCCAGGGCTATATTGGGTCGATGCTTGGGATGCCTGCGGAAACTTGCATAGTGATTCTATTCGTTTGACTTTGCAGCCTTTGGGAGATGTGGAACTGGGCCCTGATCGCAACATTTGTGCAGGAGATACGCTGCACCTTTCGGTTGCTGGGTTTACCCAGCTGAAGTGGTGGCCAGCAACAGGTTTGAATTGTGATACTTGCAAGAGCATCATTGCCAAGCCAGATACAACCATCCGTTATTATGTGACGGCGCGGCGCGGTAGTTGTTTCGCTGGTGATTCAGTGTTGATTACTGTAAATGCTCAAACTAAAGTAGACCTGGGCCCAGATCGAATGCTTTGCAGCGATTCCAGCCTACAACTTTTGGGCCCATTATTGCCAAATTTGAAGTATCAGTGGAGCACAGGAGCGATTTCTCCTTCAATTGCTGTTACTCAAGGTGGAATGTATATCCTGGAAATCACCAACCAAGCCGGATGTGTTGCAAGTGACACACTCAGCGTAACTTTTGGTCCCGAGTTTACTTTCGACTTAGGCGCTGATACGACCTTATGCTCAGGCGAAACGCTCCGATTGCCCTTCCAAGGTATTGATGCAGATGTTTTTCGCTGGTCTACTGGTGAGCAAGGCGCTTCAATTGAAGTCGCTGAGGCTGGTTTATACTTTTTGGAAGCAATAAGTGAAAATTGCAGTTGGAGGGATTCGATCAAGATCACTTTGGTGGATTGCAACCGCTTTGCTGTTTATGTGCCCAATGTCATGTCGACCAGCAGCACGGTGAATGCGCAGTTTCACCCCTTCTTTTCAACCCAAACAGAGCTGCTTTCTTATCAATTCGACATTTATGATCGTTGGGGAGAAATGGTATTTCGCAGCCAGGATGCCCAACAGAGTTGGGACGGAACCAAAAATGGCCAAGGGTGCAATCAAGGGGTGTATGTATGGACTTTGCGGGTGCGCTACCGAGAGGATGGTTTATGGACCAAGACTATTACAACAAAGTAGTCGTCAGCGTAATTTCAGCATTCAACAACTTAGATACCGGGCAGTTCGCCTTGGCATCCGCAGTGAATTCTTCCAACTGGGCCTGACTTACTCCCGCTACTTTCACCGAAGTTTCCAGTTGCACCGTGGTAATGGCTCCACTTTCAAGGATGACAGTTGCTTTGGTGTCAATGCTGTCGGCAGTAAAACCAGCTGCCTGAAGCACAAACGCCAATTTCATGGAAAAGCAGCCAGCATGTGCTGCGCCAATGAGTTCTTCGGGATTAGTGCCAATACCGTCTTCAAAGCGGGTATTGTAGCTGTACTGGGTATCGTGCAGTACAGTACTTTGGGTGGCCATGGTGCCGTTGCCGGTTTTACCGGAACCTTCCCAATGGGCAGTAGCTGATCTTTTGATTTGCATGATGATGCGGGAATTTTATGGTTGTATCGAACAATCAGAATGATTTATCCAAGGGCAAAGATACGTGTTTCTTGAAAAAGACGATTCAAAGTGTGGCGGCCTGGCCATTTTCTTTTTGCTCCGCAAATCGATTGCTCTCCAAGAGGCCAAAGGCAAAATCAACCAATAATTTTTTTACCTGCTCTTCACTGTTCCCCGCTTTAAAAGAGATGTCAGTCAAGGACGGCAGGTGTTCAGAGAAATAAACATGGCTTTTGGCCATTTCCAATAGGGTGCTTGCCAGAGCCCGGGGATAAGGAAATTGAGGGTTGATCTCCTCAATAATGTTTTGAATAGTTCTGCACAAGGCCTTATACGTCAAAAACAAACCTTGTTGGTTTTCTTCATCGACCTGTTTGGTGTAGTACCCTTTGGCCGACTCTGCAATCACAATGCGGTGCAGCACGGCTTCATTGACGTGTTCAGTGTTGGGATCATCGCGGTGTGAGGCTTCCACCAAGGTTTCCAGCGCAATTTTTAACCTGCGCTTTGGGTCGTCAATGTTGAGAATCTTGAGGTCGATACAGTATTTTAACCATTCCCAATACCAACTCAGCAAAAAGAGTAGAAGGCGGTGTTTGTTTTCAAAATAGCGATAAATTGAGGCTTCGGTAGACTCAATTCGTTCGGCCAGTTTTTTGAAGGTAAAATCTTCAAAGCCCATTGCGTTGATCATCATAATACTGTGTTGGATGATGTTTCGCCCCAACTTGGTTTCTTGAGGATCACGCAAATAAAGCTTCTCGTTTAATTTCATTTTGATTGCAACAGCCATATACCACTTTTTCCAAAAAGACTATAGTTATTGTTCACATTGCTTCTAGAGGAAGCAAAAATACATCTCTTTTCTTAACGTTTAACCGTCATTTTCGTTCTTGGAGAAATAAAAAAAGGGTTGTTCAACTTGTTTAAAGTCGAACAACCCCCTGAAAAAGAAGGATTCCTTCTTATTTCTTTTTCTTGGTATCTTTTGCTTCGGCTGCAGCAGCAGAACGCAATGCACGTGGAATTTCGATGGTAACCACCGGAATACTTGGTGAGTTCAGCAACTCAATTCCCGCTGGAACTTGGATGTCGCGAACCCGCAAGGATTGGCCCAAATCCAAAGGAGAAATGTCGATGAAAAGCTCGGTAACCATTTCCTCTGGTAAAGTCTTTACTTTTACCCGGCGCAGTTTTTGCTGCAATTTACCACCCAATTTTACACCAGGAGAAACTCCTTTGGTACGCACTGGTACTTCCAGCTTCACCTTTTGACCGTCCACCAGACTCAGGAAGTCGATGTGGGTCAAATTGCTGGTCAGTGGGTGCAATTGGTAATCTTTTACGATGCAACGGAAATTGATTCCGTCAACAGTCAGATTTGCAACGCGGAAATCTGGTGTATAGATGAGGTTTTTGACGTCGTTCAGTGTAACTGAAAAATGAACTACGTCCTGCCCTCCGTACAATACACACGGGATTCGGCCATCGTTCCGCAAATCTTTGGATGGCTTTTTGCCCAAGCCAGCTCTTGGCTGACCAGTGATAGCAATTGTTTCCATGATTTGAGACAAATGTATGGTTAATAATACGTTAGATCCCCTAGCCTTCGCTTAGGGCACGCAAAGATAAAAACTTCTTGAATTTTTCCACTTTCCACCCACGAATAAATTCATGGGCTGAATGGTATATACCTTCCCACGAATAAATTCGTGGGGTAGGTAAGAATGGGTGTGAAAGTGTGAGTGTGAAAGTGTGGGTGTGTTGGCCTTTCATTCCCTCTAGGAGATCGCCAACCCACGGATTTATCCGTGGGAGGCACTCTTCTGCCCCAACCCACGACTTCAGTCGTGGGAAGTAGACTAGAGCCTTGGCTCTAGTCTACGAAGAGGGCCGATATCGACCGATGCTCATGCGTATTCCGAATCGCCCGTGCAAACAACTTCGCAGTCGACAACACCTTAATCTTCGGTGAACTTTGTTTCAGCGGAATCGTATCACACACAATCAACTCGGTCAAGGCCGAATTTTCTATATTGTCGTAAGCCTTCCCTGAAAGGATAGGGTGAGTACAAATGGCCCGTACACTGGTAGCCCCTTTTTCCATGATGATGTCCGCAGCCCGGCAGAGCGTTCCGGCCGTATCCACCATATCATCCACCAAAATGACATCGCGGCCTTCCACATTCCCAATCACCGTCATGCCCGCAATTTGGTTGGCTTTTTCGCGGTATTTGTCACAAATGACCAGATCGGTGCGGAAGTGTTTGGAGTAAGCCCGGGTTCTTTTGACCCCACCCACATCGGGCGAAGCAAAAATGATGTTGTCCATCCCTTGCTCTTGCAGATAAGGAATATAAATGGCTTCACTTTTGAGGTGATCCACCGGGATATCAAAAAATCCCTGGATTTGATCGGCGTGGAAATCCATCGTCATGATTCGGTTGGCACCAGCCGCCTGCAACAAATTGGCAATCAATTTGGCCGAAATGGGCACCCGCGGCTGATCCTTGCGGTCTTGTCGGGCATAACCAAAATAGGGAATTACGGCAGTGATGTAACCCGCTGAAGCCCGCTTGGCTGCATCAATCAGGAGCAACAACTCCATCAAGTTTTCAGCAGGGGGAAAAGTAGACTGGATAAAGAAGACGTAAGCGCCCCGTACCGATTCATTGATGACCGGTTGCATTTCGCCGTCGCTAAAGCGGTTCATTTTTACGTCGCAGAGTGGGTTGCCGTAATACAGCAGGGGGAAAAGTAGACTGGATAAAGAAGACGTAAGCGCCCCGTACCGATTCATTGATGACCGGTTGCATTTCGCCGTCGCTAAAGCGGTTCATTTTTACGTCGCAGAGTGGGTTGCCGTAATAATCGGCAATTTTTTCCGCTAAATAACTGGAATTGGTTCCTGCAAGAATTTTGACTTCAACCATTGTATGTTTATTGCACCAGGTGTTGAAATGAAAACAAAAACGCTTAATCGTGGGGCGAAGGTACGTGCATTTTAATTGCTACCCAAGCTCAGGATCACCTAAAACAATGACGCTTGTCAATAAATTAGCTGCGCACAATGCTGTACCTTTACTACCTAATAATTCCGAAAGCTTATGATCCTGCGCCTCGAACACATTGGCATTGCTGTAAAAAGCCTCGAAGACAGCAACGCTCATTTTGAAAAACTTCTGGGCATTGCACCTTATAAAGAAGAAGAGGTGGTTTCTGAACACGTCAAAACTTCTTTTTTGCAAACTGGCGAAGCAAAAATTGAATTGCTGGAGGCCACCCATCCGGATAGTGCCATCGCCAAATACCTGGAAAAAAAGCCTGAGGGTTTGCACCACATCGCTTTTGAAGTCGACGACATTTATGCAGAAATGGAACGCCTGCGCAAAGAGGGCTTTCAACTCCTCAATGCAGAACCCAAACGTGGTGCCGACAATAAGCTGGTCTGTTTTGTTCATCCCAGGTCGGCCAATGGCGTGCTCCTGGAACTTTGCCAAACTATCGTTTGAACCCTTTTGGGAACAGTCCACTATTCTTTGAGCGTTTGGCTTTGGGCATATCTTTACCTCCAGCTATACGGGAACTGACGGTGTCGACTGCTGGGCAACCCGATTTGCGGCTGCAACTAAAGCTGCCCGCACTGCCCATTACACAGAAAACACAAAGCAAGAGAAGCGCCAAATTGGACGGCGAAGCAAAAGTTTTTCCAAATTTAGGTACCATAACTACTGTTTTTTTGCGTTAATGTGGGTATAACGCTCGAAAGCCCTTGCAAAATCTAGGTTTTTCGGGTTTTTTACCAAAAATAACTTGGTTTTAAAAATGAGAGCCCCTAAATTTGACACCAATTATTTTTTAATCAAAACCCTTTGAGATGAATAAAGGAGATCTGATTAACAAAATTGCTGAAGGCGCGAAGATCACCAAAGCCCAAGCAACTGACGCGCTGAATGCCGTTTTGGACAGTATTGCTGCCGAATTGAAAGGCGACGGAAAAGTAACCCTAATCGGTTTCGGTACTTTTTCTGTTTCCAAACGTGACGCTCGCTCTGGCCGCAACCCACAAACTGGTCAAACCATCACAATTGATGCCAAAAAAGTGGTAAAATTCAAGCCTGGCAAAGAACTTTCTGACTCGGTTAACTAATCGATCGGACTATTCTACGTTAAATTTATTGCTTGAATCAAAAGGGCAATCCGGGTTTCGATCAGGGTTGCCCTTCTGTTTTGTAGTTTAGAAGGTTTAGGAGTTGAGCAGTTTAGGCTACCGCGAGCGATTTTGACCAAGCCCGTGTCTAAATTACTGCGGCAGCCTCAACTTCTCAACTCCTCAACTCCTCAACCTCTCAACCCAATGGACAATCGCCTGCGCTGGACACCCTCCCCCGATTGGATCGCTCAAAGCAACCTGACTCATTACCTGAATTGGCTGGAAAAAGAATCTGGCCTGGCCATTCCTGCGGATTATTCCTCGGCCTGGCAATGGTCGGTAACAGATCCTGCTGCGTTTTGGGCTTCCCTGCTTCAGTACTTTGACCTGGATTGGACGTATTCCGCAGCCATGCAAGGGGAGATGCCTCATACCCGCTGGTTTGAAGGTGCGATGCTCAATTATGCTGAGGAGGTCTTTCGCCGTGCGGACGATCGTTTTCCCGCGATTATTTTCCAGGCTGAACACATTGCGCGGCAAGAAATAAGCTGGGCTGATTTGAGGAGCCAGGTTGCTGCCTTGCGGGCACACCTATTATATGTGGGCGTAAAACCCGGTGACCGGGTGGTGGGTTATTTGCCCAACATCCCACAGGCAACCGTGGCTTTGCTGGCGAGTTTGTCCATCGGAGCGGTTTGGTCCTGCTGTTCGCCCGATTTTGGGGCCAGCAGTGTGCTCGAACGTTTTGTACAAATTGAGCCCAAAGTGTTGATCGCGGTGAATGGCTATTATTATGGTGGGAAAAAATTTGACCGCCGAGCGGAAATCCAGCACTTGCAGCAACAACTCCCCACTTTGCTGGACACGGTGGTGATTCCTTATGTGGAGGAGTTTGAGATAAATTTACCCGACAGCAGCGCTTGGCCGGGCATTCTACAAAACGAAAGTGCAGAGTTGGCCTTCGTTAAAGTACCTTTTGATCACCCCATTTGGATCTTGTATTCTTCGGGCACCACGGGTTTACCCAAGGCGATTACCCATAGCCAGGGCGGGATGCTGCTGGAACACCTCAAATACTTGCATTTTCACAACGACGTCAAACCCGGTGAACGCTTTTTCTGGTATTCCACCACGGGCTGGATGATGTGGAATTTTGTGCAGGCGGCCCTCCTGGCCAAGGCGACGATTGTCCTGTACGATGGCAGCCCGGGTTATCCCGATATGAATGTCCTGTGGAAAATGGCAGCGGACTTGCGCATCAGTCATTTTGGGACCAGCGCTGCTTATATTTTGTCTTGTATCAAAGGGGGGATTCAGCCCGCCAGTTTTGGATTGGAGCACCTGCGTTCGATTGGGGTGACGGGCTCGCCACTGCCCCACGAAGGTTTTGCCTGGGTTTACGAGCAGGTGAAATCGGATCTTTGGTTGTGTTCCATTAGTGGGGGCACGGATGTGTGTACGGCTTTTGTGGGTGGGAATCCACTTTGGCCAGTGTACGAAGGCGAAATCCAGTGCCGCACCCTCGGTTGTGCGATGGAATCCTGGGATGAAGCCGGGCAACCACTTATCGACGAAGTGGGGGAAATGGTCATTACCCAGCCGATGCCTTGTATGCCCGTGAAATTTTGGAATGATCCCGATTTTAGCCGCTACACGGCCAGCTACTTCGATACCTACCCCGGCGTGTGGCGGCATGGCGACTGGCTGCAAATCACCCCCCGCGAAAGCCTGATCATCCTGGGCCGCTCGGATGCTACCCTCAATCGCCAGGGGATTCGCATAGGCACCAGCGAAATTTACCGCTCGGTGGAAAAACTGCCCGAAATCCGCGATAGCCTGATCGTCAACCTGGAGCAGGAAAACGGGGACTCGATTATGCCCCTGTTTGTGGTTTTGGTGGAAGGGGCGATTTTGGATGAGGCTTTGTTAAAAAAAATTGCCAATACACTGCGTACCGATTTTTCTCCGCGCCACGTGCCGGATCGGGT
>JAAFHQ010000106.1 GCA_013298445.1 Chitinophagales bacterium
CATTTCAGCACTGACTTCGGCGAAGTTGTTGACGAAGTTCAGCGGGTTTTGGATTTCGTGGGCGATGCCTGCGGTGAGTTCGCCGAGGGAGGCGAGTTTTTCGGATTGGATGAGTTGGGATTGGGTTTGTTTTAAGGCAATCAAGGCCTCTTCAGCTCTTTTTTTTTCGGTTTGAATTTGAATCAAATTGAGCCTTGCCTGTTCTGCTTGTGCTTCAGCTTTTTGCAAATCGAGGAAACGGGTGAATGTTTGTTCAAAAACATTGGCAAACCGTTTGAAAATGTCGTGTGCTTCTGGAACAGGTTCAGCTGAAATAAAAATTAAATTGCCTTGCGCAAAATTCACCACTGTATTCACTTGAAAAGTCGGCAATTTATGCCCAGAGTTTATGAAATTTTTTAATATTTCCCCAAAACCATCTAAGCTGAGCATATAATTGTAATGCGTTTCTAAATCTGCACCGCCTATTTTTTCTTCGAAGAGTTCCTCCCCATTTTGCCTTGATTCATAAAATTTAATAAAAGTGGGGCTTACTTTCAAAGGAATTCTAAATGAGGGTTGAAGCGCTCCCTCAGTACTCATCCATCCCAGGCAGGATTTCCCATCCTTTTCCATAATATTGTAGCCACAACTCCAAATAGGTATACCCAATCTGTGAACTTCTTTAAACAATAAATTGGCAGCTCCCGACAATTCATCGCTGTGTTGCATAGCCATTGCTCTGGTTCTTATGCGTTCTAAAGCCGCTTCGATTTCCAAATCCCGATTTTTATGCTCCAACTCGGCAGTACGCTCGGTTACTTGTTTTTCGAGGGTTTCGTTTTGATCAGCAAGAATTTGTTGTTTTTCAAGGGAGAGTTGTTCTACCTCTATGAGTTTTTCTTTAAGAGACTGGTTGGTCAATGCAATATCCAGCCCAAAATAGATAGCCACAGCCAAAGGTATACTCAACCACGATACATTGTATATCAGATCGCCAACGGTTTGAACACTACCCCATAACGGCTTATCGATGAAATTGAAATAAATCGATAACACAAAAACCACTACGGAAATCAAAAAAACAATGCCTCCAATGGCAATTATCCAGGCCCCTTCTTTTTGGCTTTGAATGGCTTTAAGCGTTATTCTGATGATCTCCAGGTTGATTAAATTTGGAAATATATGGATGATTAAAAAAATTAGTACTGGTAGATAAACGATAAAAACATCAATAAAAAAGCTATAAAGAAACCATCCGAACAAAGTACTAAGGAGAATCAATCCGGATGGCAACCAATACCACCAATTGATTTTCTGATGCATTAAATAGTACACAGCTGTAAGTAGGAAAATTTTGCCGACAATCAATAAAAAGAAGAAAAGCATATTTAAAAAACTACTTTCCGTAGTCCAATGATTGTAAATATTTAATTGTATCAAATCGGCAATCAAGACAATCAAAGAAAACAAACAGAAAAATAAATTTGCTTTTTGAAAAGGGGAGTATAAGTATAAGGCGAAATAACTTATGAAAAGTATAAAAAAGGCACCAATTCTAAATACATTGGAATTATAATGGCGAGTTAAATACAATGCTTTTGAAGACTGTATAGTTTCCAAAGTATTTAAAGTAATCTTGGGTCCCATAAGATTTGGAAAGCTAGCTAAATTTCGATGAATGTTGTCTTGGAAAGTATAGCGAACAGCTAAAATGACCATGCTATCTTTTGAAACAGCAAAAGGAATGGGGTCAAGCAGAGGGTTAAAAGCCTTAACTTCATCCGGGTTTGAACTTACAACGCCATACTTTTGCATCAATTTTCCGTTAAGGTAAATCTCAGAAGCTCCAAGCTGTTCGATGGCAAATGCCAAAATATCATTGCCCAGGCTTTGGTTAAATTGTAGCTTTAAGCGAAACCAGCGAATACCTGATGGGCGGAGGTTTTGGGGTAAAGAATCTATTAATTTAAGGGGGGACATGAATTTCCAACCCGCATCATCAAACTCCGCCTTTGCCCATTCTGGATTATCCCCCGCATGCCATTTCCAGCCCTGGTTCAACAAAACACCTTCTTTGGGTAGGCTGTCTATGCGAAAAATAGCTTCATTTTGGGTAAAGGCAAGTAAGGGAAACAGGAGCAAACAGAAGATTAGATTCCGCATGGTAAAGGGTTTTAGAGCCTGCATTATCGGAGTAAATGCTTTTTGCAAAATACAGAAATAACGCCGTGGGCGAAAAAAAAATCCTGCCCCATTTTCGATAGATAAAAACGAGGCAGGTACAAATCCTGCTAGTTTTAGGTGTTTTGATTCAAAAAGAATTAACGGGGTTTAGTAGTTCAGCAGATTGTTATCATTGTGATTGTATTCTGCTGAACTGATGATTCAAAGTTGGGCAAATCCTCCCGAGGATAAAAGAGTGTTTTTCCGAGTGGTAAGAATCTTTGTCCGAATGGTGGGAATTGGGCTCCGAATGGAATCAGGGAAATTTCAGACCTGCTCCAAGGTCATTATAAATGTAGTGCCTAGGTTAGGAGTAGACTCTACTTCTAGCTTCCCACCATGCCCCTTGGTTACAATGTCATAGGCCAAGGAAAGCCCTAAGCCAGTCCCTTGTCCAGTCGGCTTAGTGGTAAAAAACGGCTGGAAGATTTTGTCGCGGATGGGTTTGGGGATGCCATTGCCGTTGTCTTGAACCTTAATGATAATCTGATTACCTGTTTTTTGCGTGGAAACGGTGACGGTAGGTTGGTATGGTAGAGACGTTGCATGCAACGTCTCTACGGTAGCCCGCTGATGTATGGCATAAAACGCATTATTGATCAAATTCAGCAGCACCCGCCCAATGTCCTGCGGAATGACTGAAACCATAGGCAAATCAGGATCAAAATGCGTTTCCATCGTCGCATTGAAGTTGTTGTCTTTGGCTCGCAGGCCGTGGTAGGCCAGCCGCAGGAATTCATCTGCTAAGGCATTCAGGTCAGTAGGCTCTTTCACTCCCGTACTCGCCCGGGAGTGCTCTAGCATACCTTTGACGATTGAGGAAGCGCGTTGACCGTGGTGGTTGATTTTTTCCAGGTTGGTTTTTAGATCCGTAGCAATGGCAATGGCCTCGGTAGTATCCCCTTTTTCCAGCTCTTCGTGCATCTCGTCCAGCATTTCTGCGCTGACTTCGGCGAAGTTGTTGACGAAGTTCAGCGGATTTTGGATTTCGTGGGCGATGCCTGCGGTGAGTTCGCCGAGGGAGGCGAGTTTTTCGGATTGGATGAGTTGGGCTTGGGAAGCTCTGAGTTCGGTGGTGCGTTGTTCCACCTGCCGTTCGAGGGTTTCGTTTTGGGATGATAGAATTTGTTGTTTTTCGGCGGATAAACGATTGATGTCTTGCAGATTTTTGATCATTACTCTGTTCGTGTTTCCAAAATCTAATCCCAGTAAAGTTGACACCGTGACAGGAAGTGATAGGGTGGCTACGTGAAAAATGATATGTCCAATGGCTTCATTATGGGGGTTACCTGCAAAATAAGATATAAAAATAACCCAAGAGATCAGGTAAACAAACATGCCAATCATGACGTACAAACCGCCTCTGTTGGCCTGTTTGTAAGCATCATACCCCATGTAAATCACCAAAAGGACATAGCTCAATGTTGCCAAGAAACTGAAAAACGATTCACCTCCGTGTTCAGATAAGTAATATTGGACTGTGGCCAATGCAGATAGCGTGATGAAAATCCAAAGGAAGAATTTGCGCGTTTGTTTGAGCAATAAATAAACAGTATAAAACACCAAGAAATTACCAATAGGATTCGCTAAAAAGGCTAGGAAAGTAAACTGGTTCTTGAGGTACAACTCGCCATGTGTTTTTTCAGCTAAAAGGCAATATCCGCTCAATGCTCCAAGTAATCCCCAAAGACTATACCAGAGGTTGGCTTTTGTAGGTGGATAGAATAAAAACAGGACGAAGTGAGTCAAAAAGAAAATTACCCCGATGGCGATATTGAAACCTTCCCAAAAATATTTTGGGTAATCAAGATTGGTTGCTAATGAATCTATTGAATATAGTTTGCTGGAAAACAAGGGGTAATTTGCATCAAAAGCGACCTTATACCGAATGCCTTTCTGGAAATAGTATCGAATAGCCAAGGTGTTCGAGGTAGAAGAATCTAAATTGAGCAGCAGATATTCGCCAATTGGGGTAAAGGCAAGCGTATGCCTACCTGTTGGATCAATTTTTCCGTAAGATTTTATTCTTCTTCCGTTCAAAAAAATCTCCGTAGCACCAGATTGTTTGATGGATAATGCTGCCGTTTTAAGCGAAGTTTCAAGTTTTATTCGAAGCCATAAAGGTTGCTTGGTCTGTAGTTTTTTTAGACTGGGTACAAACGAGGTTGGATCAATGTCTTCCCACTGACTATCATCAAAATTGGGTTTGGCAAAGTCAGGATCATCCCCTGCATGCGATTTCCAACCTTTATTGAGCAAGATACCCTGTGGTGGCAAAGAATCAATGATCAATACTTCTGGCTTTTGGGCCTTAGTGGTCAATGTGCAAAACAGAAACAGAAGGGCAAGAATGTATTTCATAAGTAGCAATAAGGAGTAAGGCGAATATTTCCTAGAACTGTTTCAAGATAGTGAAATTGGGGCAGAACTGGATGGTGATTAGCAATACCAAAATCTGCCCCCTCAAACACTAATTATGCCAGAAGTTTTTCAATCCTCCTTCAATCCCTTAATCACCACATAACCCGTCCCATTGGGATCACAGGGATATAAAAATTCCTTCTGCCACTTTTTGGGATTGTTGATGGTGGCATAAAAATCATCCAAAAACAACAAAGTGGACTTCAGGTATTTGGGATTTAGTAGGCTGCAACCACTAAAAGTATGGTAAATTTTGTCTTTTAAAGCGTTGAAATGGGCAATAACGGGTTCAAACTGCTGGGCGTTTTCCAGGCAATAACCCCGGTAGCGCCGATCGCGCACGGAACCCAATTCCAATTCCATTGCTGGTTTGGCATAGGGTGCATCCACGATCCCGGCGTGGTCAAAATCATAGGGCACTGGAATGGGGATGGTTTTGGCATCAGGGGTCAATAATTTGATGTTTTGCAGGTGTTCTACCGACCAATCCGTGTTGGCAATCAGGTATTCAAACACGGCCATCTTCAGGAAATGCTCGGCCTGGGTGGCGTTGGGTGGGAGTTTGCGTTCAAGCGGGAGCATTTGCAAGCGTTTGGCCATTTGTTTTTCCTCTTCCAGCAAAAAAGCATAAAAAGGTTCAATCGGTTTTTTGCGTTCTTCATCCTCCAGGGTCAGCTGTACCAAACGCACCCGAAAACTGTAGGGGCTGATCAGATTGTACAATTTGTACACCAGCCATTCCCGGATCACGTACTCGTCTCCTCGGCAGGGCATCACCAATTTGATTTTGGCCTGGTCTTTAAAAATGGAAGTTTGTTGCACTTCATTTTTGGGAAAAATAAGCTGCAAGGGCGGGTAAGAGCAGTGGCCCAGCAAACGGCGGAAATGCCCCCGGGCACTGACCTCAATGGGGATTTCCACCTTGTTGCCATTGGCATCCTGATGGGTCAGAACCTGGGCATATTTCCGGGGCGTTTTGGAGGGGTCTTCAAAAAACGGGGGTAAAGTTCCACTTAGGGCCATTTTGAGGGGGCTTTCATTGTCAAAAAGCCCCTGATTTTCGGTTTGCGCAGTTGCTGCCGGGATAAAAGCCCCAAGCAAGCAGTACAAGCCGATGACGAAGTATTGTTTTAGGGTGCTCATGATGTGGGTGTTTTTTGGTTCGTTCCCTAAAATTGGGATAAACCATGAACAGACCCAAGCACGGCTTTCCGAATGGGCGGAATTGGCTTCCGAATGGAGGAAAATGGACTCCGAAGGAAAGGTTAGGAGGAGGAGCGGAGCGGTAAACGAATGATGAATTCAGCGCCCTCATTTTCAATGGAAACCACCTCAAACGCCCCGGCATGCCCCTTGGTCACAATATCATACGCCAAACTCAATCCCAATCCCGTGCCCTGCCCAGTCGGTTTGGTGGTGAAGAAAGGTTGGAAGATTTTCTCGCGGATGGCTTCGGGGATGCCATTGCCGTTGTCTTGAACCTTGATGATGATATGATTGTCGGTTTTTTGCGTGGAAACGGTGACGGTGGGTTGATATGGGGGATGTTGTAGAGACGTTGCATGCAACGTCTCTACTGTACGCTGCTGCACGGCGTAAAAGGCATTGTTGATCAAATTCAACAGCACCCGGCCAATGTCCTGTGGGATGACCGAAACCAATGGCAAATTGGGGTCAAAATGGGTTTCTAGTGTAGCATTGAAATTATTGTCCTTCGCCCGCAAGCCGTGATAAGCCAGGCGCAGGTATTCATCCGCCAGCGCATTGAGATCGGTCAGTTCTTTCACACCCGTACTCGCCCGCGAATGTTCCAGCATCCCTTTGACGATGGAGGAGGCACGTTGGCCGTGGTGGTTGATTTTTTCCAGATTGGTTTTAAGGTCGGCAGCGATGGCTTTGGCTTCTTGGGTATCCCCTTTTTCCAGTTCCTCTTCCATCTCTCCAAGCATTTCCGCGCTGACCTCGGCGAAGTTGTTGACGAAGTTTAAGGGGTTTTGAATTTCGTGGGCGATGCCCGCGGTAAGTTCACCGAGGGAGGCGAGTTTTTCGGATTGGATGAGTTGGGTTTGGGTGGATTTGAGGGTGGAAAGTGTAGCTTCAATGGCTTCATTTTTTTTCTGAAGCAACATTTTTGCGCTGCTTTCTTTGCGGTACGTTCTCAGCAGGATCAAGCCTATCAACAACATTACCGCCAATCCAATAATCAGGGCGTATACCTTCACCTTGTTCTGATAGGCCGTGGTAGCCTGCTTTATTTCATATTGGCGTTCTTGGGTGTCGAAATTGAACAGATTCTGAATGGAAGTGCGGTTGTTTGCATTCAACAGGCTGTCCTTTGCTGCAGAAGCAATCTGACTGTAATAGAGCGCTTTTTGGGGTTCAAGGGGTTCATACCATGTGGACAGAAATTGACCGGCATCAATCACATCCTGATAATACCTTCCTTTTTGGGCCAGCAAGAGTGATTGAATGGCATAGTATTGCGCCGAGTCTGCTTGATGTTGCGTTTTAAATACATTGGCAACATCCAGCATTGCCCGCCCGGAAAGAGAGATGTCATTGTTGCCAAAGGCCAAATGGTAGCTTTTTTTCAAACTGTCCAGGGCTGGGCTAAACTTCCTTTCAGCGGTAAGTAACCTGCCGAAAATGCGCAGTAGCCGGTAGTGGGTGATCAAATCCCTGGGGGTTTGGGTTAAATTATTAAAAGCGATTTTGGCACACTGATTGGCCAGATCAAACTGATGGGTTTCGGTATAAATCCGGGTCATGATGGTATTAGGGCCAACTCCATTGGGGTTGAATTTGAACGCTTTTTTCAAATAATACAGTGCTTTGGGATAGTCTTTTAAGCCCAGATAAACACTTCCAAAATTGGTATAAATGCTTTCCAAACGGCCCGTAAAACCGTTTTTTTCGGCAATACCTTTTGCCTTCAACAACATTTCTATGGCCTGTGGAAAATTGCCAGTTAGGGTATAGGTAAATCCCAAGGTGTAAAAAGACGCCCCTTCCTCTTCTGCTGAACGGTACTTTCTAGCCAGTTTTAAGCCTTGGGTGGCGTAATAAATACCCGAGTCAGGGTTTTGCAGGCGATATATCAGGGCGATTTGGTTGGTAATGGATGCTTGAGTTGGCCCCGTTTTTGCTGTGCGCAGTTCTTGTTTCAAGCTATCAATAATCTGTTGGTTTTGGCCGAATAAGAAGACATCATGGGCACCTTTACCCAATCCCCCATTATCATTAATCTGTTGGTTTTGGCCGGATCCGTAAAAGGAGGATAACATAACCAGCAATGTCCATGTAATTTTTTTCATACACCGATAGCTTTTGAACACGTACTAACATAACCGGTAACCCTGCTTTTCTCCTACCCTCCCAAACAAGCAAAAACCAGTCGATAAAAATCAGGATGCGATTGCCAGGTTTGCCCAGTCACATACCGCCCATCTTGTACCGCTTCGGATTTGCCCACAAAAGTACCACCGCAAGCTTCCACCTCAAAACGCACGTTCTCGTAACAGGTCAGGGTTTTGCCTTTGACCAGGCCTGCTGCGGTCAAAATTTGAATGCCGTGGCAGATGGAAAAAATGAATTTTTCGTCGCGGTCGAATTCCCGCACGATGTCAATCACTTTGGAATCGTGGCGCAAAAACTCGGGTGCGCGGCCCCCCAGAAGCAAGACAGCCAGATAATCCCGGGTGTTGACCTCGGAAAAGGCGATATCCGATTCCACCAGATAGCCCGGCTTTTCCACATAAGTGTCCCAACCTGGTTCAAAATCATGGATGACCAAATTCATGCGCTTTTTGCTGGGTGCCGCAATAACGGACTGATAGCCGGCTTCTTCAAAGCGGTGCTTGGCATACAGGCATTCGTAACTTTCGCCGGCATCGCCGGTGATGATGAGGATTTTTGCTTTGGTAGACATTAGATGTATTGTTTGGATTGATTAGCGTGTGCTTGGAATTCCAATTCTCGCCCAATGAATGTTTCAAGAACAAATACAATTTAACCGAGCCAAAACCAGGTAAATAAACCCACTTTTGGCTCGGTTAAAATAAATAATTTTCGCAAAAACCCTTTAAATTCAGCCACACAAAGCTCACGATTTAATCTATCAACTTAATCTCACCCTAGGATTTATGCGAAATCCAAATTCTCAACAACTAATAAAGAAGGACAAATGTGTGTTTTTCATTTTCCCTTACCTTTGTTCGGCAATTGGATCAGAAATTCAGTTCCTTGTCCCGCTGTACTTTCCACCTCCAGCGTTCCTCCGTGCCCCTTCACCACAATATCATACGCCAGTGAAAGTCCCAGGCCCGTACCCTGCCCGGTAGGTTTGGTGGTGAAAAAAGGCTGGAAAATTTTCTCGCGGATCGATTCCGAGATACCATTCCCGTTGTCTTTTACTCGAATTTCCACCCAATCACCCACAATGCATGAACTTACTTTTACGGTAGGTTCATACCCCTCAATCCCCAATTTTGCTTTTTCATTCACTGTATAAAAAGCATTATTGATCAAATTGAGAAGTACCCGCCCAATGTCTTGAGGAATGACGGAAACCAGCGGTAATTCGTGGTCAAAATGTGTTTCCAGCGTAGCGTTAAAACTGTTGTCTTTGGCTTTCAGTCCGTGGTATGCCAAACGCAAATATTCGTCAGCGAGCACGTTGAGGTCGGTCGGTTCTTTTACGCCGGTGCTGGTTCGAGAATGTTCAAGCATGCCTTTGACAATGGAGGAGGCACGTTGGCCGTGGTGGTTGATGCGTTGGAGGTTCTGCTTCAAATCAGCGGCAATAGCTTTGGCCTCTTGGGTGTCACCTTTTTCGAGTTCTTCTTCCATTTCTCCGATCATCTCGGCGCTGACTTCGGCGAAATTGTTGACGAAGTTCAGCGGGTTTTGAATTTCGTGGGCGATGCCGGCGGTAAGTTCGCCGAGGGAGGCGAGTTTTTCGGATTGGATGAGTTGGGATTGGGTGGATTTGAGGGTGGTCAGGGTTTGTTCCAACGCTAAATTTACCTTTTGCTTCTGCTTATTATTGCGGTAAAGGAACAATGCTACGAGCAGAACCATACCCAGGCCACCGAGCAGTATATACTGCCTCACCCTGTTTTGCAAAGCAGCTTTTTCCTTTTCCAGTTTTTCTGCACGGATTTTTTCTTCGAAGGACAAGTTTTGCACATCAGTCAAATTTTTTACCTGGGCCTGGTAAGAACTGTCTTTTAAGAAAAAGGCCAGGTTTAGGTACTTGTACGCACTGTCGGGTTGATTGTTCAGCTTGAAACTTTTGGACAATAAAATATAATAAAGCTCGGCAGCATTTTCAGGGAGTGCAGCGGATTGAAAACGAACCAAATCGCCCATCTTTTTGACGTAATAACTGCTAGAATCCCTGTTTTGTACCTCAATGTAGTGTTCTGTCAAAGAATTAGAACACCAAAAGATGTTTTCAAGATTGTTGACCTCTTGAGCGGCTTGAATCGCTTTGTGCAAATAATTGACAGCTAATTTGTAATCTTTTTTTCTTAGATAGATATCCCCAAGAGCTCCCAAAACAACGTTTAGCCATTTTTTGTGCCCTGCTCGCTGAAAAGAGATTAAAGCTTTTTGCTGCATTTGAAGTGCGGAATCCAATTCATTAAATGTCCATAAATAAACAGCGCCAAGGTTCATGCTGACCAAGCCCAACAATTCGTAATTGCCTATTTTTTCTGCCAGCCTTATAGCTGTTTTGTAGTGAACTATTTGTTCGTCTAGGTTATTGGTACTGCCCTTGACGTGGCCTAAATCCAGTTGAATATACCCTTGAATACGCAAACGAACTTCGTGAGGAGTACCCAAGGAATCAGGAAACCAGTTTCGCGCCTCGTTTTTGGGATTATTTGCAATTTCTAATGCTTGATTGAGGGTTCGTAATGATTCTGCGTATTTTCCAAATCGTTGTAAAACATAGCCTTTGGTTTCAAGTGCATCGGCTTGAGACAATTTCATGTTGTTTCGTGCTGCAATGGCAATTTCTTGCTCAACATGGTACAAAGCAGAGTCATTGTTGGATTCGACAAATTCCCGATACAACCTAAAATGGAGCGTAAATTTAGCAGAATCGGTAGTGGCTGTTTTAAGCGCTTTGTTCAAGCGCTCAATTTCTATTGGAGCTTGCCCAAAGCAATATAAACAAATCAGAAAACAAGTTAGGATGGACAAAAAAATCTTCATATTCTTTCGACTTGAAAATGCTACTAAAGACATGCTGGTTATTTCAAGGGCTATTACTTCAGCGCCGCCATCTGCACCACCTGCTTCTGTCCACAATACGCACAAGTAGTCGCCTCCGCGTCATACACATGCTCCTCAAAAAATACGGTGCGTTCGGGGCTTACCACTGGGCAACTCTTCAAATGTACGATACCATTGTGATTGTGATCAAGCTCATCCCAATGTTTCAGGACTGGGGTTTTGTAAGATCCACAGCTTTGGATGCCAGCGATCAAAACCAGGATGAACCAGTAATTGCGAGTGGTTTGAATGTACGTTTTCATGGTATAGCGATTAAAGTGATGTAAAAAATGATTGTACTCCAAAAGTAGCGCAAGGATCACTTCAATGCTATGATGAATCTCCGAATGGACGGTGAGACTTTCCGAGTGGTAAGAATTGGCCTCCGAATGAAATGTTAATCTGAGTCATCCCGAGTTTTTGAAAAGTCAAAATCGGGCATAAACCTAATCGCGGAGCGATTGAATTTTGAATAGCCCCGGTCGTCCGGGGTAAATCGTTGGGTCAAATT
>JAAFHQ010000109.1 GCA_013298445.1 Chitinophagales bacterium
GGGGTTGACGGTGACGATTTGGCTACAAGAGCTGCTACAGCCACTAGCATTGATCACCGTAACGCCATAGGTTCCTGCAGTATTAACATCAATACAACTGGTACTCGCACCTGTGCTCCACAAATAGCTGGTACCGCCACTGGCACAGAGTTGGGTGGATTGGCCCGCGCAAATCGCAGTAATGCCTGTAATGGTGCAAATCGGCAGGGGGTTGACGGTGACGACTTGGCTACAAGTACTGCTACAACCGTTGGCATCAGTCACCGTAACCGTATATGTTCCAGCTGCATTTACATCAATACAGCTGGCACTTGCGCCCGTGCTCCACAAATAACTGGTACCCCCACTGGCGCAGAGTTGGGTGGATTGGCCCACACAAATCACGGCACTACCCGTAATCGTACAAATCGGCAGGGGGTTGACGGTGACGACTTGGCTACACGTGCTGCTGCAGCCATTGGCATTAGTCACTGTAACGCTGTAAGTTCCGGCCGCGATTACATCGATACATCTGGTGCTTGCGCCCGTGCTCCACACATAGCTGGTACCTCCACTGGCGCAGAGTTGGGTCGTTTGGCCTGCACAAATCGCAGTAGCACCCGTAATTGCACAAATGGGGGCTGGATTTTCAGTAATGATTTTACTACAAGTGCTGCTACAGCCATTGGCAGTGGTTACCGTAACAGTATAAGTCCCAGCGGTATTTACATCTATACAACTGGTGCTTGCGCCCGTGCTCCACAAGTAAATGGAGCCCCCACTGGCACAGAGCTGGATCGTTTGGCCTGCACAAATCGCTGCACTGCCAGTAATAGCACAAATCGGCAAAGGACTGTCGACCAAAATTTTGCTACAAATGCTTACACAGCCGCTAGCACTGGTCACCGTTATAGAATAGGTTCCGACCGTAGTGACAGTGATACAACGGGTACTTGCTCCTGTGTTCCATAAATAGCTTGCCGCACCAACTGGCGCACAAATTTCGGTAGATTGCCCAGCACAGATGACATCGCTGCCCGAAATCTTGCAATCAGGCAGTGGATTAACCACGACTATTATGTGGTTGGATTTTACTGAGCCGCATGAAGCACTGTTGGTTACAAAGTAATCGCCACTTGTAGTAACTGTAATCGTTGGTGTTGTGGCACCAGTACTCCAGATGCCGCCAATATTTCCGGAAAGAACTACACTGCCACCTGCACAAAATGTAGTTGCACCACCACTAGCAATAGTTGATGGGCTTGGCGACGATCCATCAACTATATTGTTGTTTAACGAAATTGCACCTGTGACGGAAAGACATCGGCCAGTAAATGACGCTCCTTCCAATAAATTGATGGCCCCATTGGCCAGAACAGTACCTTCAAAACTAGACCCTTCTCCCAAGTTGAATGCACCATCTATTACCCAAAAGACATTACAAAGTGATGCACCATTGGTCAGTGTCACCTTGGCTAGTGTACTCGTTGACAAAGCGCCGCCTATTTTAAAAATAAAAATGGAACTCGGATCTCCTGCTCCATTCAAAATCAGTTCACCGTTTAAACTTGAGGCAGCTCCAAGGCAATAAATGTTTGGAGCAAGCATTTGCCCGCCACCTAAGGTGGTGCCTATCACTTCCCCACAGGTTAATCCACTTAGGGCACCATAGGCCGTGCCCAAATCATCAGCTGCTTGTGCCGTAATCGGATCAGCCAAATGCACAGCTCCAATCACAGTGCCAGGAGGAAAGCCGGTAAATGCACCACCATTGGTGCCAATGTCGCCCTTTACTTGGGATGCTCCATTATTGGTAAATGCTCCAGCTGCCGTAAACAGTGCAAAACTGGAGGAGGCGCCCAGATCTGGTGCCTGCCCGATGGAAAGAAGTGGGATTAACAATAGTGTCAGGACTGTTAATGCATTGGGTAATGAAGTTTTCAAAATTTTCAAATTTACAGTGTGAATAATTCAACACCCCAAAGGTTAGTTATTCAAGCACTAAAAATTTTACACAATTCTGGGAAAGAGTTACATATATCACACTTATTTCTCTAAAGCGATACTCAAACTCGCTTCCTCATGGTCGATTCTTTTTTCGATGTTGCGAATTAGTTCATCAGGGTATTTTTTTGCTATACTCATTTCTACCAAAGCTTTTCGGCGAACCTCAATCAGTTCTAACAGTGCAGCCCGATAGGCGAAAATATAAGAAGGCATATCTTCTTCCACCGCCAATTGTTTTTGTTGGGTTTTCAGCAAGTGTTCGTAGCGTCTTTTCAGCACTCCAAAAGCATGGTCGGTCTCAATTTCTTCACGATAACGGGTTTTGATGTACAATAAGACACTGGATACCAAATGCATTTGTATTTCCAGCTCCTGCTCGCTATGGTCCTCTTTGTTTTCTATGTTAAACACCTTGACCAAAAGAGGAAGGCTTAGGCCCTGCAACACCAAAGTGCATAGGATGACAATAAAAGAAATGAACAAAATCAGGTCGCGCTGGGGAAAAGCAGCTCCTGTGCTCAAAGTAAGGGGTATCGATAAAGCCGCAGCTAGCGAAACTACGCCACGCATCCCACTCCAGGCGATGATAAAAACCGGTTTCCAGTCGGGGGCTACTTCGTTTGTCTTGATTTTTTTGCTTAACAACCAGGGCAAATAGGCCGCCGGAAAAACCCAGATGATGCGCACCAAAATAGTCACGATGCTGATTGTAACTCCATAATAAATGGCGTTGGTGATGTTTCCTGCTTCTAAGCGATTCAAAATCAAAGGAAGTTGCAGGCCAATCAGCACAAAAACCACCCCATTGAGTAAAAAAACCAGGGTATCCCATACTCCTTGTGATTGCAGCCGGGTGCTAAAAGAAAACACCTCAGTAGAGCGTGCACTGAGGAAAAGTCCACCACTAACTACCGCCAATACCCCAGAAAAATGAAAATGCTCAGCGGTAACGTACATCAGGTAGGGTGCAATCAAGGAAATGGCCGTATCGATGCTTGCTGTGGTTGGCAAAAAGCGGTGAACTGCATAAATAAATAAGGCAATGGCCAAGCCGACCAAAATCCCGGCAATGACCACAATTACAAAATCTAGTCCCGCCTCCAGTAAAACAAATTTATGGGTCAAAACAGCTGCCAAGGCAAAGCGAAACACGATCAAACTCGCCGCATCGTTGACCAGGCTTTCCCCTTCCAAAATATTGACCACTCGCTTGGGGATGCTCAATTTTTCCAGCACTGAGGTCGCCGCAATCGCATCTGGTGGTGATATGATCCCTCCTAATAAAAAACCCAAGGCTAAGGAAAAGCCAGGAATCAATAGATGGGCAACAACAGCGACTGCACAAGAGGTGAAAATGACCAGGCCCAAGGCCAATAAACCAATGGGTCTGCGCAAGGCCCAGAAATCTTTCCACGACGTATTCCAGGCAGCAGCATAAAGCAATGGAGGCAAAAAAATGAGGAACACCAACTCGGGTTCCAAAGTGATGTCCAATACCTTAGGAATAAACCCAATAAACAAGCCACAAATCACCAAAAAAATCGGATAGGAAATCCGCAATTTCTCGCTCAACATCGAGAAGAGAGAAACCACCATCAACAGTACAATGATAAGGAACAAGTTATTCAATAGCATAATAGCTAAATAAAGAGAAGGCCATCTACACCTAAATGGTAGATAGCCTCCTGTGTATGCGCAGGTTAATCAGTTGACTTAGTTTCGGGGAATGATGTCAATGATTACGGTGCGGTTGTAAAAGCGTTCTTCGGGGTAGTTGTTGGCAAATGGAGACAAACTTTCGTCTTCGCCAGAGCCATAAGTTTGAAACTTCACATCGTTTCTGCCTGCTTTCAGCAAACCACTTTCAATGATACTTTTGACATTGTTGGCGCGGGCCATAGACAATTTTTGGTTGTAAGTATCGTCACCAATAATGTCGGTATGACCGTGGATGATGACGGTTCCATTCTGGGGAATTTTGGGGATGACTACATCATTGAGGTATTTTTCATAAATGGAGATGGCTTTTGATTCATTGAATTCGTAAATGACGCTGAAGCGCATGCCTTCTTCATTGGTAGGGGGAGTCCACAGCGCGATATCTACAGCGGCCTCTTTGGTTACGGTTTTGCCCGTTTTGGTTTTGCCGGTCATCATGACATTGAAGTGGCCATTGGGACGGGTACCCAAGATGGTTTTCCCAGGCAAACTCACATTTTCACGGGTATAAGGGCCAAAAGTTTGCACAACGTTTTTCTCGTCTTTGATGGCCATCGACCAGGAAATCAAGGCCTCGTTGCCGCCCATTACATAAAAAGTAACGTAACTGTCATAAGGTGCTTCCTGAACTGCGGTGTATTCCACTGGTTTCAAAAAAACCTCTGGGCCGGTTTGGAATTCCATCAGTAAAGCAGGTGAAGTGCTCAGGATAGAGACTCTGCGGTCGCCTTCCCGAAGAAGATCAAGCTCTTGTGTACCACCGGGTTGTTCGGAGGGGATGCTGGGTTTGGTGCGGCCTTCGATGCTAATTCTGGAATTGTTGATGTTGAACACGTCTACCAGATAGCGTTGAACCGATTCGGCCATCATCCGGGCATCTTCGGGGCCTTTTTCCGAGGAACCAACCAAAGTAATCGCCGTGCCTGGATTTTTGCCCATCCTGTCTCCCAGGATGTTCAAAAGATTGTAATACACCGTCATGCCGCGAGCGGAGCGGCCCGACAAGGTTTTGGGGGTAAAGACTTCCAGTTGATCTTCTTTGAAGTCTTTGACCTGATCCTTCCTGATCAACACGTAGCGATCGGGGATTTCAGTAGATCCCAAATCAAAAAACACATAGTTGCGCAGGGGAAAGGTTTCTCTCACCCGTCGTTCTACAGGAATGTTTTTGGGTGAATTCACAAAAAACTGAATTTGGGGATCTACCGAAACATTGGTGGTGGTGGGCTGAGGCGTTGTGGTAGTGCTCGTGGGAGCTGGATCTTTTTTCCCGTGGCCAAATTTTAGTGCGGCACCCACTCGTAGGGTGGTGATGTTCCAGGTTTCGACCGAACGGGGTTTCTGTCCAAAATAAGGTTGAAACGAAATAAAGGGGGCCAAAATGGCTTGCATCGGATACTCAGGTGCAGAAAGTGGGATGTCGAACCCTGCGCCAATTTGCATGGACACCAAAGTAGGTGTTACATCACTTAAATCTCCTTTTACATCCGGTGTTGGGGCCTGATCGGGAAAAGCTGGGTTAATCCCCAACTTGTAAGTAAAAGACTTGTCCAAATTAAAAGCCATCCGGGGACCACCGAACAAGTAAAAATTAGAAGCAAATGGGGCAACCCGCAAAGTGGGTTCCACCGTCACATAATTCAAGGTGGTGGTCAAACCCGCCGGGCAATTACAAGGAGTAATCTCCTCGTTAAAAGCACTTTGGCGGCCATCAAAACCGACTTGTAGCGAAACGCCCAGGCCACTGGTAGGATGGACATATTCAATCAGCGGTGCGACGAAAAAACCAACACCGTCAGCATAATTAAAAGCGACTGGGGCAGTAAACGTTGAATTCAACATTTGGGTCGAACCCCGGTAAAAATTAAAATTGGCACCTGCCGCTATTCCGATTCGCACTGGCGATTGGGAATAGGTGGTAGTCACTTGAGCCTGCAAAAACATTGGCACACCTATGTACAATATCGCACTTAAAATCAGGCTTTTTATGCTCAGTCTTTGAGCTGACTCCGGCTTGCGAAGTCTATTCATATCGTTCATTTTTACTTGCATTTTTTTTGATTTACGGCACGCTGTTTTTTAAATGACCTTCAGTACAAAATTCCAAATGTAGTTGGATTCCATACGCATGCCCGTTTCGTTCATTGCACCCGTAGTAATCATCACCGAGTATGTGGCATTCGACAACAAATTAACCGTTGGGGTAAAGAATACTGTTGACCCCGCGTAAGTAATGGTGCCTGCAACGGGAGTTGTCCCTTGGGTTATCTTAAAAGTAGCGGCATTCAGGGTTGTAGGATCCATAGGTACACTAAAGGTTGCCGAAATCACTTTATTGGGTTCAACCCCAGTTAGATTGCTCGTTGGATCAGTGGAAACTACGGTTGGTGAAACGGAAGTGCCCGTCCTGAAGCTCCATACAAAATCACTTTGTAAAGCATTGCCTTTAAGCGACTTAACTGCCGTGGTCAAGCGACCAGTATAACTCGTATTGGCTAGTAAATTACTGGAAGGATTAAACGTTGCGGTAGTATCCGTGTACGTAAGCGTTCCAGCTACCGGGGTCAACGTTTGCAGCAAAGTGAATGAGGAGGCGTTGATGGCGCTGGGATCCATTCTCTCATTGAATTTCACCGTGATGCTGTTGTTGAGTGGCACGTTGGTAGCACCAGCCAAGGGGTTACTGGTGGTGATAGTTGGGCAAAGTCCGACGATTTCTTTATAATCATCTTTTTGGCAGCCAGCAAATAAAAAAACCGAAACTATGCCTAGAATTGTCAGTAGTTTTCTCTTTTTCAATTTCATAAACTTAAATAGTGAAAGAATTTTCACAATACAAATGTCGTTGATTTTCAGCTATAAAACCTTACACTATTCCTTATTAGAGTTACATTATTCACGCATTTTGGTCGCTTTCTTTTTAAATTTCAAATCCAGTTTGACGATGGGGGGCATGGTATCTCCCAGTAAAAAGCCCCAGGGTTTCCATGGTTCAATTCGGTCCAGGATCAACTTGATAACTGCTGTTAATGGAATGGAAAGAAACATACCCGGAATGCCCCAAAGTGCGGCACCAGCAATGACGACAATGATCGAGATCAGGGCATTGAGCTTGACTTTTGAGCCCACTATTTTGGGAACGATGTAATTGTTGTCGATTAATTGAATTAAAGAATACAGGATGATGACATACAACACATACACAGTAGATTTGGTCACCAGGGCAATTGCCGCAAAGAGGGCCATGGCAATTATGCCGCCGAGGTAGGGAATGATGTTGAGTAGGGCACCAAGAATGCCCAATAAGATGGCGTATTGCATCCCCAGCACCAGTAAACCCATAGTATTGAGCACTGCAATAATGGCAAATTCGGCAAAAAGCCCCACCAAATACCCCTGAATAATGCCCTTGGTTTCGCTAAGGATTTCACTCACGTTGTTGTTGTTGTCTACGCCAAATAAGCGATGGGTAAACTCGATCAAATGAGGCTGATAGTATAAAATCATAAAGATGTAGACCGGGGTCAAAAAAATGGAAGCAAAAACCCCACTCATAGTGGTCAGTGTAAGGCCAATGGCCGCACCGCTATTGTTCAACAGCTCTGCCTTCGATTTGGCAATCCAGGTATTGATTTGTTCAATGCTGATGTCTAAAGACCCCGAAGCCCAGGCAATGCCTTCAGTGAGCAAGGATTCAAATTTATTCAGCAATTGGGGCCAGGCTTGCCCCATTAGGCTGGCTTGAGTGACGATTAGAAGGATCAAAGCGACGATCAGCAGCAGTGCCACAATCAGCACGGCAAAAATGGCAAGGGTTCGATTGACTTTTTTTCTGGCCAAAAAATTGACGCCTGGGCTAATCGAAATAGCGATGATGGTGGCATAAATGAGGGGCAAAATGATATCCTGTGCGATAAAAAGGATACTGGTAAAAATGTACAGCCCAATCAAAAGCAATGCAGCTTTGGCATAAAAAGGCAATCTAATCAAGGTATTCATTTCCATTGGCATAAATGAGGGGCAAAATGATATCCTGTGCGATAAAAAGGATACTGGTAAAAATGTACAGCCCAATCAAAAGCAATGCAGCTTTGGCATAAAAAGGCAATCTAATCAAGGTATTCATTTCCATGTTACAAAGGTCTCAGTGAGTATATTTCAGCAGCGGATTGATCCGGTGCAATTTCCAGGGCTACGACGTAAAGCCTTACGCCGTAGTCCTGGTATAATTTGTGCACTGAAGGAGATAAATGTCCCATGTTTATGCATTTATTAGACATTCAGCAATACAAAATGATTAAAACAACAGGGAGAGCCCAGCATATACAGCGTATGTTTTTACTTTAGAGCGGTCCAGGAGGTAATATCCATCCGTAGAAAGGGTAGCGTTGTTGTCACTGATGTCAAACAAACCTTGAACACCCCGGAATCCTAAACCTATCCGTATGGTACGCCCCGAGTTGACCCCAAAATCCAGACCTGCTCCATAGGCAACTCCCAAGTCACCCTTTTTCACGGCCAGCACCGCATTTGAATTACCGGCGCCATTATTGGAAGTAAAAATGTTGCTCCCAACACTAATCCCGATCTGTGGACCACCGACCAAATTAAAGTTGACTACTTTAGACTTCCCGGTATTGATGGAAAGCAAAAGAGGAACATTGATGTATTTCAGGTTAATCTTCCGTTCTACGTCCACTTCGGTGTATTTCTGGCCGATGGCACTGTAAATGGCCTCAACCTGAATGCCAACGTGATCCGTGAAGTTGTAGCCCAAAATGGCACCAAAGCCATATCCATTGGTGTAATCTCCAATTTGTCGGCCATTGCCCGGCGTAAACACCTCGAAGGAAGAGAAAGTAGGCATGAAACGCAGACCAAATTCCATTTTTTGGGCGTCCAGTTTGGTAAAACTCAACAACAGTAAGACAATCACTGCTGCTGATGCAATCTTTTTATTCAGGTTATTCATGTTCATAAATTTATCGTGAGTTTATATACAAAGGTCAGCTCTTTTTTCTACTGGTGTGTTACACAATCGGGATGAAGAGTTACATCATTCCCACATTTAGAGTGGCACTGCTTTCTTTTTTAGTTTTGATAATGTGTGAATTATGTAACTAATACCAGGAATTGTGTAATGCTCCTGAATTCAATAAGTCACAACTTTGCAGCGTAATCTTTTTATCAACACATCATTAAATGTGCCAAAATCATGGGAAACCTACTTTATACTATAGCGGTAATTTTGGTCATCGCCTGGTTGGTCGGGTTCATCGGTTTTCACGCCGGAGGCCTGATTCACATCTTGTTGGTGATTGCCCTGATTGCAGTACTGCTGCGAGTCATCAGTGGCAATAAAGCCATATAAAAATCAATAGAATTGTTGCAACGGAAGCGACCGGATTGAAAATAGAAGGAGGGGGTTCCTAATTGAGCACTGTTTTTGCACCCGATTGTCTTTCGTTGTAACAATTCTATTTGATTGACATTACCGATCAGCCTTCAATTTGAACACTTAGTTTTCTTCCTATTCCTATTTTTATTGCTTAAACTTCATTCAAATGCATCCCCATCATGGGGGCATGACAGGCCAGCGCCAGATTTTGAGCCATCTCTTTGCTCAACAGGTTTTCCCAAAAACAGCGCTGCTTGCCCACAAAAACCGTCCAACCCATTCTTTTATCTACACTGTGTCAACCCTTGGCACTGATTTGAAATCTCAATCAATAAAATCACTATTTTCACCTCCCTGACTGCCTCTACCTAATAAGGCATGACATCAACTGAATAAAACCATTTCCAACAATGAACAAAAACTTATTGGCTACGGCAATCCTCAGCTTTATTGCAATAGCCGGATTTGCCCAGCAGAATGTAACAGCGGCCAACTACGAGCAGGCCGTCAAATTTTTAGCGGGCAATACCTCCAAACTGGTTTACAACAGCAATGTGAACCCGAACTGGCTAGCTGATGGCAAATTCTGGTATTCAACCAGTACCCCAAGTGGCAATCAGTACGTATTACTCAACCCCGCCGATGGCAGCCGAAAAACCGCCGCAGATTTGAAGTCTTTAGTTCCGGATGCCATCGAGCGCCCCATGGGCATGGGCCGCAGAGGTGGAGGACTGGAAGTACTTTCACCGGATGGGAAAAAAGCGGTTTTTATCAAAGATTGGAATTTGTGGGTCAAGGACGTAGCTACCAAGCAAGAAACCCAGCTCACCACCGACGGCATCAAGGATTTTGGGTATGCCACCGACAATGCTGGTTGGCGGCACAGTGAGCGGCCCATAGTGTTGTGGTCGCCCGATTCCAAAAAAATTGCCACCTTCCAACAGGATCAGCGACATGTCAGCGACATGTATTTGGTTTCTACCAATGTGGGTACGCCCAAACTGGAAGCCTGGAAATACCCTCTTCCGGTGGATAAAGACATCATCAAAATTCAACGGATCATCATCGAGGTAGACAAGCAGAAAGTGATTCGCTTACAAATGCCAGCCGATGCCCGTCGGGGTACCCTCTGCGACGACATTGCTTGCTCAGGTGCTTTTGATGACAACGAATGGAGCCCAGATGGCAGCAAATTGGCTTTTGTATCCAGCTCTCGCGACCACAA
Source organism: Chitinophagales bacterium (assembly GCA_013298445.1). Taxonomy (GTDB): domain Bacteria; phylum Bacteroidota; class Bacteroidia; order Chitinophagales; family Saprospiraceae; genus Haliscomenobacter. Next base: position 10,329 of record JAAFHQ010000109.1, read on the forward strand.
GGAAGCAATTTTGCGCATTGCTGATGCCACAAATGGCGAAGTAAAAACCCTTTTTGAAGAAAAAGTAGCCACCCAATTCGAAAGCGGCCAGGGGAGTGTCAACTGGCGTTTTCTCCCTGCCTCCAACGAAATCCTCTGGTATTCGGAAAGGGATGACTGGGGCCATTTGTACCTTTACGACGCCACTACAGGAAAACTAAAGCAACAAATCACCAAAGGGGAATTTGTAATTACCCGTTTGTTGAAAGTGGATGAAAAAAATCGGATGCTATACTTTTTGGCCAATGGCCGCGAAAAAGGCCGCGATCCTTATTTCAGCCATTTTTATCGGGTGGATTTTGGAGGCAAAACCGTCCAATTGTTGACTCCCGAAGATGGCAACCACAACGTTACCTTATCGCCAGATGGCAAATACTTCAGCGACAATTATTCCAAACCGGATGTAGCGCCCGTGAGTGTGTTGAGAGACATGAATGGTAGCTTGATTGCTACGCTGGAAAAAACCGACCTCTCCAAGTTGGTGGCCAGCGGCTGGAAAGCGCCTGAACCAATTACGGTAAAATCCAGAGATGGCAAGTGGGACTTGTACGGTTTGATGTTTACCCCAACAACTTTGGATAAAAGCAAAAAATACCCGGTCATCAATTACATCTACCCTGGGCCCCAAGGTGGTGGTGTAGGCAGCCGTTCTTTCAGCGCCTCACGAAGTGATCATCAGGCCCTGGCAGAATTGGGTTTTGTGGTGGTGGTGATCGATGGCACTTGTAACCCCGGTCGCTCCAAGTCTTTTCACGATGTGTGTTATGGCAATATGGGTGACAACACCCTGGAAGACCAAATTTCCGGACTCAAACAATTGGCCGCCAAACATCCATTTCTGGACCTGGATCGGGTAGGCATGTGGGGGCATTCGGGTGGTGGTTACGCAACTGCTGCCGCTCTATTCCGTTATCCCGATTTTTACAAAGTAGGAATCTCAGAATCGGGC
>JAAFHQ010000011.1 GCA_013298445.1 Chitinophagales bacterium
CGGTGGTCGCGGTGGCGATGGTGGAGATATTGTCCTAACATACTGCAATACAGTAGGCGTTCAACCGGGTATTAACGTCAATTTCCCCAAGGAGTGCATCAAGTTAATCAACCAAGGTGGCAACAGCGGTAGCCCTGGTGAAGCTGGCGCTGGCGGCCATGGTGGGGATGGAAGAGATGGCTGTGGCGCCTGGCCTGCTAAATTTTCCAGAGGGTCGGGTATTCAAGGTTCTTCTGGAAGAAGAGGAGTAGCACTGGGTGACGGAAGTAGTAAAGTACCAAATATCAATGGATTCGACTGCCGCACCCCTGCGCCAAATACAAGGATTGCATTGGTCATTTGTAATGCCAAGTACAAGAAACCTAATGCCATTTTTCCTGAAATAAGCTGCCCTACTGATGACTACAAAAATGTACTCAATGTCTTGAGTAAGTGTGGATTTGAGGACAAAAACATCGTCAAGAAGCTGGATGCAACCTATGAGGAAATGTATAAAGCAATTGCCAAAACGCATGAACTCGTCAAGGCACACCCAAGTAGCTCTTTGGTCATCTACTATACTGGGCATGGATTTGAAGAAGCAGGGCAAAACTACTTAGCTGCCATTGATGCGGAGGGCTCAAAGAAAAGAGCTAGAAAGCGCAATCAAGTGCGAGACTATTCAATTGCGCTAGCAGACTTATTCGAACTACCTAAAACAAATAAAAATGGCTTAAATATCCTGATTTTGGACGCATGTCGAACATCAGACAATCAAAACGATTTAGCCCGACAGGCCTCTCCTGCTGAGACTTATACTGTATTTTCAACTTCGGCTTTTAACAACGCCTGGTGTTTGGAAGGAGGAAAAGGGTCGAAATTTACGAGTGCTCTATTAGAAGCCATCGACGGAACTCGCCTTGAATTTGTGGAATTGATTCGCACCGTTCAAAGTAAGTTGGCAGGAGGGCAGGTACCCAGTATGGATGGCTTAGCCAGCAAAACATTTTTCTTCAAAAATTAAACATGATTGACCATGAAAAAGCTAGTGCTGCTGTGTTGTTTATTTTGCCTTCAGGCAAGTCTTTTTGGCCAAAAACAAAGTAGAGCGGAGCTTTTTGCTCAACTAAGAACGCTTAAGTCTCAATGTGAATTAATTGCTCAAAAAGTAAAAACGGCGTGGAACAAAGAGCCTAAAGCGCAAGGCTATTTGAGCGAAGTAGAGACAAAATACATCCTCATTTTGTCCAAGCATGAGGGATACATTGAAGGTATGAAACAAGGCGTAATCAGTGGCCAGTTCAGAAGGGCTGCTCAGCAAACTGAAGCAAAAGCTAAGGAAATTGAAGCCTTATCATTGGAGATTGACCAGTACTTCACGAAAAAAAACGAAGAGTTGAAATTACAGCACTTCGGTAGGAACGGTTTAAAGATCTTTTTCTGCAAGATTGTGGATTGCAGCAATTTAGCAAAGCTATTGGAGAATCTTTGGGATAAGGTTGTCGCTACGCGCCGTGCCAATGCCGAAAAGCTAAATGATTACAAGTTGAGGTCATGGAGTCAAATTTGATGCCTAGTTGAAATTCACCAAAAACGGTGACACACGGACTCTTCGTCATATTGTAATTTCACCACTGCGTCTTGTCACTTTTTCATATCCCGAAAATTAGTTCAAACTTGATTTTATCACAATAAAATTATTGTGCTTCACCCACTGGTGATAGCCCTGGGGTACCTATGCGCATACTGATGATTAGTAACCAAAAACGCTCCGTGACACCATTGAACGGCTTTCTGGAAAAGCATAGTGAAGCTTATTGGGAAGTACCTCTGGAACATTTGCAAGACCAGGAGATTTGGCAGGAACGACAGCCCGATCTCCTAGTCACCGCATTACCAATTGAAACTAAATATGGCCAGTTGATTCGGGGTTTACAAACTCAAATTTCACTTAGTGTCCTAATCCATTGTAGTGAAATTAATTTGGAAATACTAAAAAAGACAGGCGACATCCAACCCCAGGCCATACTGGTGCATCCCGTGACTGAACCCCAGTTAATTGCTACCCTGCACTTGATCAACCTAAGCAGATCAGTGGCAATGGAGCAGCATTTAAAAGTACTGAGCAGCCGGGAACGGGAAGTACTGCAATTGGTGCTCAAAGGCTTCAGCAGTAAAGAAATAGGGCAGCAATTGTTTGTGTCGATGAATACGGTGAATACGCATAAACGGAGGATTAAGGAGAAGTTGGGGGTGAGGCGGTGGGTGGAGGTCAGGTGAACGATGTGCTAAAAATTCAATATCTAAAACCATAGTTATGAAATCACGATTACTCTTTTTATTGATTTTGTTGTTTCCACTTTGGGTGTGGGGGCAAAGCGTTACAGGGGTATCTTTTGATTCTGAAATGCCGATGGTAACGCAGGATTTTAAGATTACACTAAGTGGATATTTCCCAAACGGTTGCTTCACCGGCGCAACTATCACAAATTATAAAACTACCAATGGGCAGTATTTGGATCTTGAAGTAACATACTCCCGAACAAATAGCGAATTTTGTACTCAAGCAATTATCCCTTTTTCCATTTCTAAAGTCATAAAGATAAATGACTCGGGGTCTTTTGAGGTGCGGATCAATGGTCAAGTAATGGACGATCCAAAATACATAGAGGTACATGAAGAAACCATTATTACCCCCAGTATCTGCACCAAGGCAGGCGCTATTTCATGTGGACAAACTATCACGGGAAGTACCTCAGGTGAGTCCAATGTTCAATCACTTTACAATTGTTTAGTTGGATATACATGGGTTGGCCCCGAAAAAGTGTATAGCTTTTCGGTGAGCAGTACCACCACGGTAACCATAAACATGTCTATTACAACTTCCCGCCTGGACTTGGATTTGTTTTTATTGGGTGAATGTTATGAGGGCTTAGTTAATTGTCTTGCTCAAAGCAGTGCTGACAATACCTCCTCCAGTCAAGAACGAATCACTAAGACCTTGACACCTGGAACTTATTACATTGTAGTCGATGGTCAATATGCAACATCAAAGGGTTCTTTTTCTTTAAGTCTTAATTGTGGAAGTTCTGGCGGCGGAGGAGGCGAGACAGGAGGAAGTATCTGTAGCAAAGCCAGTGCTATTAGTTGTGGCAGTACGGTTAGTGGAAGCACCACCAATGAAACAAACTACCTCAGTACTTATAATTGCCTTCAAGGTTACACACTTGTCGGCCCTGAAAAAGTATATAAACTTTCGATTACACAACGGACTCCAGTTACTATTAACCTTACTATTGCAAGTAGTGGGCTTGATTTAGATTTATTTTTGCTAGATGATGTTTGTTCGAGTGGTACGGGCACACAAGTATACAGTATATCAAGTGGTGATTGTGTTGCTGAGAGTTCATCCCCAAATACCAGTTCACGAACTGAGACCATCAGTAAAACACTTGACCCAGGCACGTATTATATTGTAATTGATGGGCAGTATTCTTATTCCAAAGGAAGCTTTCAATTGGCCGTTAGTTGCGGAAATACGGGAGGTAACATATGTGAAAAAGCGAGCCCCATATCGTGTGGTAGTTCCGTAAGTGGAAGTACTTCAAACGAGACAAATTACCTCACTACATACAATTGTCTACAAGGCTATACTTTGGTTGGCCCAGAAAAAGTTTACAAACTTACTTTGACTGAAACAACGCCAGTTACTATAAAATTAGACATCAGCACTTCTGGCCTGGATTTGGATTTATTCTTATTGAGTAATGTCTGTGGTTATGCCACTTATGATCGAGCGATAAACATCTCCCCTGGTGATTGTTTGGCAGAAAGCTCTTCGCCAAATACCAGTTCTCGTAGTGAAACAATAACAAAGACGCTAAATGCAGGCACTTACTATATCGTTATTGATGGTCAATACTCTTATTCCAAAGGCAGCTTTCAATTGTCTGTGAGCTGTGGAAGTACTGGTGATATTTGTGATAAAGCAATGCCAATTTCTTGTGGAAGCACGGTAAATGGATCTACCACGAACGAGACCAACTTTCTGACGACTTATAGTTGTTTAAGGGGCTACACTCTAGTCGGGCCTGAAAAAGTTTACAAACTAACGCTGAGTGAAAAGACAACTGTAAATATCGATCTTTCTATTTTGACTTCGGGCTTAGACCTCGATTTGTTCTTAATCTCAAATGTCTGCGGTCGTTATGAGACCTATTCCAAAGTAGAATCAGCCGATTGTCTTGCGGAGAGTTCTACTCCAAATACCTCCTCAAATAAAGAAACCATTGTAAAAACCCTAGAAGCTGGCGTTTATTATATTATTGTTGATGGCCAGTATTCCTATTCAAAGGGCAATTTTCAGCTAAAAGTTGATTGTTCTGGAGGTAGTATTTGTGATAAAGCAATGCCTATCAGTTGCGGCAGCGACGTGAGTGGTAGTACATTAAACGAAACCAATTTTTTAACCACATATACTTGTCTTGAAGGCTACTCTTTAGTTGGTCCAGAAAAAGTATACAAATTTACTGTAACCCAAAGGACCCCTGTCACGATCCAGTTAGCCATTCAAACATCTGGCCTAGACCTGGATTTATTTTTGCTTTCCGATGTCTGTGCTCGATACGGTACTTATTACAAAGTCGAAGCCCCCGATTGTATAGGGGAAAGTTCTTCGCCAAACACATCATCCAATTTAGAGACAATAACCAAAACTTTAGATCCTGGTACTTACTATATCGTGGTAGATGGGCAGTATTCCTACTCGAAGGGGAGTTTCCGCTTATCAGTAAACTGCTGCGACCAATCCCCTAAACAATACAATTGTGGGTACATTACGTACAAGTACACTGGATCAGGAGGAAGTTTGCGCTATACCTTTAGCAGCTCGCAGAGCATTGCCTCAGGACAGAGCTGGCTGGTGAACGACCGTGCAATCAGCAGTGCCACGGGGAATACCTTTGATTACACTTTCCCTTCAGCAGGAAACTATCAAGTATGTTTTCCTTACCGCAATTCTGCAGGTTGTATTGAATACTGCTGTTATGACATTTATGTAAGCAATCCTTTTGATTGTTATGATTTTGATTACCGTTACAATTCCTCGGCCAGTGCCTTCCAGTTCACATTGAACAAGCCTGGGGCCAATAATGTGAGTTGGGTTGTGGATGATACAGGCCAAAGCCTGGGCAGCGGCTCCACCTCTAACCTATTACCATTGCCTGGTAATTGTGTAGAACGTACCATTACCGTGCGATACTATTGGAACAACCGCTGGTATATTTGCTGCCGAAAAATTTGGTTGTGTAATCCTTTTGATTGTTACGATTTTGATTATCGTTTTGTATCCAATATTGAAAGCAGTGGCTATCAATTTGACCTGGAGAAGCCTGGTGCAACGAACGTAAGCTGGGTAGTAGACGATACAGGCAGTAGCCTGGGTACTGGAGCGACTTCTAATCTTTTGCCCATTCCTGGTACTTGTGTTCGCAGGACAATCAGTGTTCGATACTATTGGAATGGCCGTTGGTACATCTGCTGTCGCAGCATCTGGCTCTGCAATCCTCTGGATTGTACTCCAATTGTGTACCGATATGTGCCCAACCAGGGTTATCAGTTCTCGCTTACTGAACCAGAAACCTCTAGCCAGACCTGGACGATTGATGAAACGGGCCAGGCGATAGGCTCAGGCACACAGTCCCAATACGTTAGACCTCCCAGCAATTGTGTAAACTATACCATTTCCGTTCGTTATTTCAAAAATGGCATTTGGTATTTCTGTTGCTTGCGCATCAGAATTTGCGACCCCCTTTCTTGTAACAATATCCGTTATGTCACCCAGAATAATGGGTATCAGCTCACGTTAGATGATACTAACGCCCAGCAGATTACCTGGTTGGATGACGACGACAATAGCCGGGTGCTGGTAAGCGGACCACCAACTACGGTGGTACCTTTGCCTACTCCTTGTAGAGATCGACTTATTTCGGTCCGTTATTACGACCCTATCAGCCGAACTTGGCGCTACTGCTGTGTGTTAATCAAGTGTGGTACTCCTACCCCACCAACTTGTACGAATGACAATTGCAACCTCATTTCTTACCGTTATTTTGAGTCCTCAGGGTTTCAATTTACGCTGACTCAAGCTGGAGCGAGCAATATCAGTTGGTCGGTTTTGGAAACGGGCCAACAATTGGGCACAGGCGTAAGCATCGGTGGCCTGCGGCCGGTAACTGATTGCCAGGTACGCACGTTTATGGCCAGATATACCCTCAATGGTCAAGAGTATGTCTGCTGTCGCAAAATTTGGTTATGTGATCCGTTCAATTGCAACCCAATTCGCTACACCTACTCGGATCAGGGCTATCAATTTACCCTGGACGAGCCTGGGGCAAGCGAACAGAGCTGGATAATTGATGAGACTAATGAAGCCATTGGCAGTGGACCAATATCCACGTATGTGCGTCCGCCCTCTACTGGCAATTGCATTACCAGAACCATCAGCGTGCGCTATTACAAAAACGGGACTTGGTATTTCTGCTGTCAACGTATCGTAATCTGCGATCCATTTAGTTGTCAAAATATTCGTTATACCCAGAGCGGCACCAATTACAATCTAAATCTGGAAGACAACAACGCCAACCAAATTGTATGGCTAGATGATAACAACAATGGTTTGGTGCTGAATCAAAACGTAAAGGCAGTAAGTATCCCTGTACCAACACCTTGTATAGATCGGATCATATCTGTAAGGTATTATGACCCCATCAGTCGTAGCTGGCGTTATTGTTGTGTAAGGATTCCTTGTGGTCAGGCTCCTTGTCAGCTGACAGTAAATCCTAGTACACTGCAATTCACCCAAATTGGAGGTGAACAGTCCGTTACTGTGACATCAAATGCGACCTGGGTTGTAAATACCCCTAGTGAAAACTGGATTCAGGCAACTGTTGTTTCAGGGACTTCTACCATGAGGGTACAAGTTAGTCCCAACAATAGCGCTCAAACCCGCTCCGCAACCTTAACATTGACTTGTGGCGGAACGTTAGGCAAAATTACGGTAACCCAAGCTGCAGGTAGTGGTGGTACGGGAGGAGGAACGCCCCCTTGGGATGAGCCGCAGATTTCAAGTGTTAGCCATACAGTGGCAATTCTCAGAGATGTACAATCGCAAATTGGCAATGCTACACTTGAATCAGGGGACTACATCGGCTTCTTCTACAAGGCTAGCAATGGCAATCTGGTTATCGCAGGAAAACGCAAATGGGAAGCTCGCAACTCATTAATAACCGTTTACGGAGATGATCCTAGTTCACCTACTCAGGAAGGCTTCAAAGACGGTGAAGTGTTCAACATCAAGGTGTGGAAAGCCAGCGAAGGCAAAGAATACGATGTTGTTCCCGAATATTTGCCCCTTGGAACATTAATTGGTAACGCTATCATTGATGCCCAGGAGAAATTTCGGAATCAGGCCGTGAGCGGCATTGGAAAGTTAAGCGCTGGCACCAGTGGAATAGTCTACGATATACTTTTGAAAAGGGGTTGGAACTTAATTAGTTCCAAAGCCACTCCTTCTAAACCGGATATGGAAGAGGTATTCAGCCCAATAGTCAATGACATTGAGCTCGTCAAGTCCATTTCGGCCTCTTATGTACCCGGGTTTGATAATGCTCTTGGCAATTGGGATATCCAACAGGGTTACTTTGTGAAGGCTAAAAAAGACGTCACCCTCTCCATTGAAGGCACCAAAATCAACCCCGGAGCAGTTTCGTTGCCATTGAGAGACGGTTGGCAAATCTTGCCTTACTTCTGTGATGACAACCGCCCTGTGGGTGAGATATTTGCCGACCCGACGCTGGGAGTCACGATAGTAAAAAGCTTAACCAGCACTTACGTTCCTGGATTTTCTGATGATGATGCGATCTGTATGAAACCTGGCCAAGGATACCAGGTGCTGATTAAAAATGGCATCAAGCGCCAGCTTACCTTGAATTGTGTGGGCACAACCTGTACCACCCCATTGAGAGATAATGTTTTACCCGAGTTGCGTGGATCAGAGCTAGCACATCAATCTGTCACAGCACACAACGCATCCCTTTTATTCTACAAGCATTTACTGAGTAATCTACCATTGGATTCCAAAGTAAAGGTGTACGATAGCCAAGGTGTATTGCGTGGTATGGAAACCTACAATGGAAAGAACCTTCAAGTACTGATTTGGGGTGATGACCCTCATACCACGCATAAAGATGGTCTAATGGAGCAAGAGAAATTTCAGGTTCTATTTGTCACCAATCAGGGGCAGGAAATAAGTTTAAAAGAACTAGGTTTAGAATTGCCTTCTTATGAATACCGCACGAACGATTTGATTTGGGCTATTAAGGTTCAACCCAAACTATTTTTCCCCAAGGCCAAGGTTAACCTTTATCCCAACCCTACTCAAGCTAATACTTGGTTGGAATTGGAGCTTGATTATTCAGGAGAAGTATTGGTCAATGTAATGGATATCCAGGGCAGACTGATCCAACCTGCACTTAAACTTCAGGTAAACAAGGGTATTTATCGCGAACAACTAAATACAAACAGCTTAAAACCAGGAGTTTACATGGTTCAAGTAACATTTAAAGATCAAAGATTAACTCATCGATTAATTATTCAGTGATTTTAAAATGATCAGGTAGCAAGCATTCAGTTCGAATGCTTGCTACTCTTCCCAAACTATCAGCTATGAACCTATTGAGAAAACTCGTCCTCGCATCGAGTATCCTGTTTTTACATTCATATCTATCTGCACAACAAAGTTGTGTTGAGCCCAATCCCATAGCCCACATCTTACTCATTCCTGCAGGGCTACCCAAACTGGACGGAGCCGCTCTTCCCCAAGGAAGTATCATTTCAGTGGTATACCAATCTGGGGACTCTTTGCGATGTGCTGGCCAAGTTACCTGGCAGAACAAATCCGTAATCCTCCAGGCCTATGGCAAAAGTAGTGATGGCGATGAGGGGTATTTGGCCGACGAGCCAATAAAATTTAGAATTATTTTACCAAATGGCTGTACCATTGAAGACGATTTGATAGTTACCAAGTTTCAGGATATCGAAAACAATCAAAACCCAGGCTTTCAAAACTTGGCATTAAACCGACTAGAACAATTTGATGCAACGACCCCAAAGTTCAATGTCCAATTGATCTCTAAAGACACTATTTATTGCAATGAAAATCAAATAGAAATAACCCCTACCGTGGATGTTTTAGGTGCTAAATTTGAGTGGTCTGCAGATAGCCTTGGAATTATTAGTAGAAAATCCAACCTCAGTGCCTCAGCCGCAGGAATATATCAGCTTGTAGTGTCGCTCAATGGGTGCCGAAAAACTCAAGAGATCGAGATTATAGATTTACGAAACACGTTGACCTTAGACCTAATGCCCAATGAACCAGCAATTTGCCCAGGAGAATCCATAACACTTGAGGCATTTACCAATCAAAAATCCGCAGGTTTTGTTTGGAGCATAGGCACAAAAGGTAATGCGATAGAGGTGACTAAAGCAGCATTCTATAGCGTAACAGTAAGCAATGAACTGGGGTGTTTTGTTGAAAAATCTATCGAAGTGCGCTTAAAATCAAAGCCGGAACTTGACCTTGGACCTGATTTGGAAATTTGTCAAGGGGATTCCATTTCATTAAGTGCTCCTTTTAGTTCCGATTATCATTACAGGTGGACTACAGGTGATACTTCTTTCCAAGTTTTGGCCAAAAAAGCGGGCACTTTTCTACTCAGTTTAACGAATGCTGAAAATTGCTCAAACTCGGATAGCGTTAAAATAGGAGTGTCTTTGCCTCCTAGCCTAAGTTTGCCGAGCTTAGTTCAATTATGTGATGGCAAATCCACCCAGCTCAGAGCCATTTCAGATGCAGTTCTTTTTCGGTGGAATACCGGAGACACTACTGCTACGATACAAGTTTCTAAAGCTGGAAGTTACCAGGTAGATGTGCTTAATAAAATTGGATGCCGTACTTCAGCATCGGTTGAGGTTGTTAGTGTACCCGTTCCAACGAGCAGTTTGGAAGCAGAAATTAATCGTTGCGAAAGCGATACCGTGGTATTAGACCCCAAAATCGAAAATGCAAAATATACATGGAGCACTGGTGACACCACACGTGTAATTCAACCGAAAAAAAGTGGCACCTATTTTGTCAACATAACCTTGGGGCAGGGTTGCGCCCTTAGTGACACAGTTTTGCTCAATTTTTTGGCTAAACCTGAAATTGAACTCGGTCCAAATTTAAACCTTTGCGACGGGCAGTTTACATCCTTGGAAGTCAAGGATTCGCTTGCTTACCGGTATCGATGGAATACCAATGAAAAAGACGCTAAAATCCAAGTTGAAAAATCGGGACTTTACATCGTTACGGTCAGCAACATAGCCAACTGCCGATCTACGGATAGTGTTAGAGTAGAATTTATGGCTACGCCTCCACCCATTTTACCAGATAGCATAATTTCATGTAAAGGAAAACTATCAAAACTGGTAGCGGGAGATGAGACATACCAGTACTCATGGAATACCGGCGAAAGTGCTCTGCTTATTATTCCCGAGAACACCGGCTGGTATTCTGTCAGCATTACCGATGGTACTACTAAGTGCAATGCCATCGACAGTGCATTTGTGTTCATTGCACCAAGCCCGGATTTCAAATTGGCAGACACATTCTTCCTTTGCCAATCAAAAAAATTAGAAATCAAAACACTGGATGGTACTGGATTAAAATACCAGTGGAATACCGGAGCTACAACTTCTAAAATTGAAGCGAATTCAGTGGGTGTATATTCGGTAGAAGTTAGCAACGAATATGGTTGCTTCCAGGTGGATAGCACAATATTGGTTAATCCTCCCAAACGAAACACTAAGTGGCCAAATCCTATTTTAAAATGTGCAAAAGATATTGCTGTTCTCAGTGGAGGCTCATTAGGGCAAATCATAAGTTGGAATACCGGAGCAACTCAGAATGAGATTGAGGTGAACACTTCTGGCACTTTCACGGTATCTTTTATTGACCAATATGGATGTACCGCCAAGGATAGCGTGAAAGTCGTGTTCAACAAAACACCAAGCTTACCCCTCCCCGATTCCCTACGCATCTGCCAAGGCCAATCCCAAACCCTCGATGTGCGGAACACCGGAGTGAGCTATTCCTGGAATACAGGTGCTACCACCGATGTCCTCAACGTTCAGCGAGCTCAACTCTACAAAGTAATAGTCACCAATGAATTTGGCTGTAAAGCTTCGGATAGCACACAATTAATACTTTGGAACAATCCTGTTGTTACGCTGCCCAAAGCGGACACCATCTGCCCAAATGAAAACATAGTCATCGATGCTCGGTCATTCGGTCAAAAATTTCGCTGGAGTAACGGAGCTACCACAGGTATAATTACAACGTCCAGTCCTGGTAATTTTCAAGTCACCGTCACCGACCGCAATGGTTGCGCAGGCCAAGGTAGCACTCAAGTCATTGCTCAAAGCTTACCTACTGCTTCGATTGAAAGCCCTAGAAGTTACCTCTGCTTCGGCGACTCGGTGATCCTATCCGGCAAAGGAGGTGCACCATTCAAATGGCTTGACCCCAGTAACACCAGCCGTCGCTTGTCTACTGATCGAATCTTAGCAAAGCCCAAAACCAAATCTACTTATGGCTTTATCGCAGAAAATTTCTGTGGCACAGATACCGCTTTCGTACAAATTGAAGTACGCCGCGTCAATGGGTCAGCAGGCGAAGACACAACGATTCTCGCAGGGCGTAAACTAAAACTCCAGGCAAGTGGAGGAAAAACCTATCAGTGGACTTCTCCAGAATTCCCACTAAGTACCCCCCAAAGTGCCAATCCCGAAGTTTCACCCGAAGACAGCACCTATTTTGTGGTTTTTATTGAGGATGAATTCAAATGCCGGTTGACAGATACCGTATTCATTGGTGTCTATTCCGATATCACCGAATTAATCAAACCTATCAACTTATTTACCCCCAATGGTGATGGAAAAAACGACGTATTGAAATTCAAAGACCTGAATTTGTTCAACACCAATAAAATTAAGGTATTCAACCGTTGGGGGGCTGTCGTTTTTCAACAATCCAATTATCAAAACGATTGGGATGGCACCTACAATGGCAGGCCACTACCTGCTGGGGTTTATTACTACGTACTGGAACTAGACGAAGCTGTTCTCAAAAGTTCACTCACCTTAATCCGCAATTGACATGGTCCGCTATATCACCATTTCCATCTTTTTTATTGCCACTACTGGCTACGGTTTGTTTGCACAACAACTCCCTTACCGTTCGCCGCTAGGCTCTACAGATTTCATCTATAATCCAGGACTCACTTCTGTCGAAGATTTTATGGAGTTTGGTGCATTTTACCGCCAGCAATGGCTTGGTTTTTCTGGAGCTCCCGCTACTGCTCAAGCATTTATTCATGTGCCGGTCATTCACCGAAAAGTGAGTTTGGGTGGATTTTTACAACATGACGAAGTAGGGCCGTTCACCACCAATAGCCTTGCCCTGACTTACGCCTACAAGACCGAACTGGGTTTGCGTTCAGATGATCAAATCACTTTTGGCTTGTCGACCAGTTTTCAACAATATCAATACGCTAGCAATCAATCGATTATAGCGGACACAGACGACCCTCAGACCATCGTAGATTTTAACAACACCGGTCGCTTTAACGCGGGTTTTGGCATGGTGTATACCTCACGTTATCGCTTTGAATACGACGAGACCTGGTTTTTCTTTGGCCTGGCCGCCAATCAGCTTGTGCGCAGTAAGATTCCCAGTAGTTCATCCAATGCGCTTGGAAATCTCAATCGCGTTTTTGCGGCCAATACTTTTTTTGGACTCCGCCAGCCTTTTGATTTTGCCTATTTGGAGCCTTCCATCTGGCTGCATTTTTCCGAACCAAATCTGATTGCTTACTCTGTCAATCTCAACTATGAAATTGAAGATACCTTCTGGACAGGGGTATCCTATGCATCAGGAGGGCAAGCCTCGTTGCAAGCCGGGATCATCCTCAAAGATGGATTCCTACAAGATGGAAAACTTCGGATCGGAATATTAGGCGGCTATAACCTTCAACAATTGGCCAGTAATAATTCATTTGGGTTAGAATGTTTAATAGGGTATCGGTTTAATTTGTAGTCATAAAAGAAATTTATTTTTAAATTCAAATATTTAAATATCAATAATTTATGACTTTAAATTTCAATAAAATCATCAAATCTCATTAGTCTTTTCATCATGCATAATGACATCCATCCCACCCACTTTTCCCCCTTACTTTGCCCTACGAACAAACAGAAAAGGAAGCACATCCTTCCATGTAAGTTCCAACTTAATAACTCTTACCGATAATCCGAAGTGTAGCCCCCGGGCTGCACTTTTTCCCAAGTCTATTAACCATGCACAGTGATAGAACTCCTTATTTTATCTGATTTTGTTCACAATACGGCACTGTAATTTTAGTGTTGTATTATTCGCAAAGGGATCCATAGGTAGTGGTTTTTATTGATTTTGTTCCCGCTGCAAATGGGTCCCTTTTTTATTTGTAGACATCTTTTTAAGCATTTTATTATTTCAAAAACAAAAAATTCCCCCTTCTCTCCAACACAAATCCCCCCTTTCCGCGTTTTTTAGTCAAGCCTACTAACAAAACGCCACCACACTATGAGACTACACTTACTGGCTATCTTATGCTGTTTTGTTGCTGTTAACTCCCTCCTTGGTCAACAAACCGCTATTTGTACCAAAGCGAGAAGCATTGCCTGTGACATTACCTACAGGGACAGCACCGATTTTGAAACCAGCCTCAGCAGCAATTATCAGTGCAGTGAAGGGGGTACTTTTGCGGCAAGAGAGCGGGTCTACAAATTCACTCTAATTCAGCCACGCAACATCTTTATTTCCTTGCAAATTGCCGAAGCGGGGGTTGATCTGGATTTGTTTTTGCTGGGTTCCTGCGTCTTGAGTGCCGATGCTTGCCTGGCCTACAGCAGCTCAGGTACCCGAAAAGAACAGATCGTACAATCTCTCGAAGCTGGTACTTACTACATCGTGGTGGATGCAAAACTAGCCGATGCAGTTGGGAGTTATCGACTCAAGCTGACTTGTACCGACAACATTTGTCAACGCTCCATTTCTTCCATCAGCTGTGGCGAATACAAAGTCAAAGAAAACCTGGATAATGCCCTAAACCTGATCGACCAATACCCCAACTGCCTGAATAAAGTTTATTCCGGGCGAGAGAGAATCTACGCCTTCGAAGCCAGTTCAGGGGCCAATATCCAGGCAAGTTTACATATAGACACCAGCAGTAAAAAAGATTTTGATTTGTTTTTGGTGCAAGTAGACGAAACCTGTTACGAAATCACCTGCCTTGCTCAAGCCACGGCTTCGGCCATTAAGGGCAGTAAATATTTATTCAGCAAGCAGCTTGGGAGCGGTACTTATTACCTGATTGTGGACTCTCAGGAGTTTTATACTTCCGGGGAATTTTCCCTGGATGTTTCCTGCGGGGACGTGCCCTGCAACGGATTGACTGCTTTAAAATGTAGTGCCCCAACCGTGGGAACCACCACCACTGCTGCCAAAGACCGCAGCAAGGTCGGTCTTTACCGGGTTCGGCAAGAAAATACACCTGAAAAATTCTACCCAGGGCACTCCGGACCTGAAAAGATTTATTCCTTTGAGGTTTTTGAACCCCAGAATGTCACCTTAAAAGTGAGTCAGCCCGGTGAACTCAAGCCCAAAGATTTGAGCCTTTTTGTGCTCAACAATTGTGACAACTTAGAGGCTGTTGGGGCAAGTGTAACCAGGGGAAGTGGCAGCGAAACACTCACCGTTTTCCTCAATCCTGGCACGTACTACGCTGTTGTTGATCAGTTTTTGGGTGCCGATGCTTATAAGTTTTCGCTGGACATTCAATTTACCCAGGCCTGTACCCATATTTGTGATTACGGTGGGGCTTTTGTCTCACGGGGAACTACTTTTTCCAATGAATTGTCGCGTTCGGAGGTCGCACCCATTCTGCTGTACGAGGATCAATGTGTAAAAGATGCGTTTAACAATTTTTCATCGGGAGGAAAAAGATTATACGCCGATGTTTTTTTGTTCAACAATGAAGAGGAGCAAAGTCCAATTGTGTTGACTTTAAACGCCAGCAATGGCACATCAAGCATTCGAGGTTTTATCCTGCGTTGTGATTCTACGGCGAAGACAAATTGCCTGGGCTTTACCCAAAATGGCACTTTGGACTTAGGCCCAAGTGCCGTAGGGTTTTATTATGTAGTTATCCTCGACACCCAAAACACGCCCTATACCTTCAGCATTACGCCCAAGGGGGTATGTGAATCCAACCCTGAGTCTATTCCCCTGAATACGAATATTACCCGCTCAGTCAGCGGTAAAAAGAACGATTTCAGCATCGGAGGTAGTGGTTTCAATGGGTATAGCAACTGTTACAGCGGTGCGCGAGCCTATCAGGGTGAGGACGTGGAATTCCAATTTACGGTACAATCCAATGTTTTAGCCAACATATCCTTTAGTTCCAAAGCGGCGATGGGGCTATTCCTTTATGGCTACATGTGTGGAAAAGGCTGCCTGGACTACACCCAAACTTCGATTGAGGGCGGAAGTGGAGAGATCAAAGATTTTCCGCTCAGTCCAGGGACTTATTACTTGATTGTAGACAAAAACGACCTTGCCGCCGAAAATGGGGAATTCAGCTTCAGCATCAATACCCGGCCAACGCTTACCCCTCCTTTTTTCCTGGCCTACGATCTGCTCAATTCCAATTGTGTGCCCAGCAAACGGAAAGGGCATAGCCTGGAGATCGTTAAAAAAGCAGCCGCCAATCTACTAACGACGAGTGATCGGTTTTACCTTTTCCCTGAACAATTGAGCCCACAAGCCCGAGCCATTGAAAAGAATTGGGATCCCAATCTCAGTGAAGAAAAAATGAAAATGGATGAGCTCCGCATGGACTCCTTGGGCGATGCCCAAAAATGTGGGTTCAGAGACCGGGACTCCATTTATATCGTGCTTGAAACCAATGACAAAGACCAACAATTCATCCAGGAGGTCCTACCAGATTATGCAGCTCCATCGCCCAGCAACGCAGTCAACGCCAAAGGGCTTTACAAACCTGGCGGAGCAAGTTTAATTCAGGCATTCCGCTTTATTCGGCCCCGGCATTTTTCGCCGAATACCCAGCAACTGATTATCAATCCCAATGAAAATATCATCCAATCGATCTCATTAAGGACCAATGTTCGATTCAGGGTCAAAGTAGAGCCAGCCGTAGATTACATCAAAATCCTTGACCCCAAAAGCATCTACCCGGGGGAGTCAGCCGAGCTTAAACTATCCATCGCCAAAAACAGCAGTGGAAAGCCTCGCGACCCGGTGAAACTGATTTTTACATCAGTTGGCACTCCAGAATACCGCAGCGAAGTGCTCCTTCAGGAAAAGCAATGTATCCCATTTGCAGCCAGCATTGTAGCCAGCCAAGCCACAACTTTGTGCCCAGGAAGCTCCATTACCTTGAGTGCCAGCGTCAACAATGGGAGTTTATCAGACTACATTTATTCCTGGAGCAATGGTTCATCGACTTCCGCAATCGAGTTAAAAGATTTAAAAACGGGTTCAAGCCAGTATACCCTCACCGTTACGCCCAAAAACGAAAGCGTCTGTGAAGTAAAACCACTGACCCAAACCATCACTGTCTTGGCTCGGCCCAGCGCGCCTGTTCCTGTCAAATCCGAAGTGGGGGTTTGTTTTGGTCAATTGGCTCCACTCCTATCGGTAATGCCTCAAGCAGGAGTAACGACCAATTGGTACAATAGCGCCAATGAATTGTTGTCCGCCGTTGATGCGACCCGATTTTTACCCAAAGTAAGCCAGCCAGGGGTGTACACTTATTATGTGGAAGCACAAAGCAGTGCTGGATGTGTCAGCGAAAATCGTACGCCCATAACCCTTTCCGTGTACCCAGCGTTTAGCCTCGCTGCCGATCCGGTAGAAAAAAATGTTTCCTGCAAAGGAGGAAGTGATGGCATTTTAAACATTCGAATCAACGAAACGGGCTACAACAACCTCAGCTATCGTTGGTCAGACGGAGGAACGGGCAGCCGCAGAACAGACCTTAAAGCAGGGTCTTACAAAGTCATGCTGAATTCAGGATCGGGCTGTGCGCAGGAGTTTTCCGCCGTCTTGGCAGAACCTGATTCTATTAAAATTGTAGTAAAAGGCATCAAAGCTGATACCAGTTCAAAAAATACAGGTGTAATAGAAGTTACCGTAGCTGGCGGCACTCCACCTTACCGCTATCAGTGGATCCGGGAGGGGCAAGCGTTGAGTGCCGCTCAAAATCTGGTCAAGGCCAGCAGTGGCAATTACCAATTGGAGGTGAGGGATCAAAACCAATGTGTAAGACTTAGTCCGATGATTACTGTTCCGAAGGTGGTTTTGAGCTCGAATAACGAACACCCCTTGGCGGCACGGATTGCGGTCTCTCCAAATCCGACAAATGGGGTGATTAATATTGCATTTGATCTTCCCCAAAGTATGGAGGTATTCCCTGAAATCCTTAATGCGTACGGAGCAGTTGTCCAAAAATTGCCAGCTCAGCAAATGTTGAAGGGTAACATCCAAACAGCGCTCCAAGGAGTAGGCTCTGGAGTTTATTTTGTTAAAATTGAGTTTTTGGATGGGATCGTGGTAAAAAGAGTATTGCTTATGCGGCAATGAAAAAAAGTATTTTAAGGAGGGTTATCTATTTTTCTAAAAATTTAAAAATCAATTATTTGTTTCTTTAAATTTTAATAAAATCCGTAATGCTAATATGTCTTTTTTATTTACAAAATGACATCTATTGCGCCCATTTTTCCACCTTACTTTGTCCTAAGAACAAACAGAAAAGGAAGAAGATCCTTCCATGTAAGTTCCATCTTAATACTTGTTGCCGTAAATCCGAAGTGTGGCCTCCGGGCTGCACTTTTTCCCAAGTTTATTGATTATGCACAATGATAGCACGCATTATTTCATCTGATTTTGTTCACAATATGGCACTGTATTTTTAGTGTTGTATTATTCACAAAGGGGTTCAAATGTAGCGGTTTTGCATTGATTTTGTTTTCGCTACAATTGGATCCCTTTTTTTGTTTGTACGCAATTGTGAGCCCCAAAAACCCATTTGGATTTTTCCCATCGATTTACTATCTTCGCGCCGCTTTAGGGCAATAAAAAGTAAATGTTCATTTTGACATAGGATTAGATAAGTAAACGGTTCAATTTAAGTGTCTTATCTAATCCTATGGCTTTAAAAAAATGAACATTTATTTTTGCCCCACTACCTAGCCTTAAAATCAACTTTAGGCTAGGCTACATTGTTGAACAGGTATCTTGTATTTAAGCCCAAACGATGAGAAAAATTGAGTTGGACATAGTTGCACTTTCCCATAGCGTTACCCAGTCTCACAATTATGCGGTAGTGCTGGGAGAGAAGAAAGGTGCTCGCCGTTTACCGATTGTCATTGGCAGTTTTGAGGCACAGGCCATTGCTGTGGCCATGGAAAGAATGACCCCCAACCGCCCACTCACCCACGACCTGTTCAAAAACGCACTGGAGACTTTCAACATCAACCTCAAAGAGATCATCATCAACAACCTGCTCGATGGCATTTTTTATGCTCGCCTGGTGTGTGAGCGCGATGGTGATGTAACCGAGGTTGACTCCCGCACTTCAGATGCCTTGGCCATGGCAGTACGTTTCAATTGCCCAATCTATACCTACGAGTTTATTTTGGATGCTGCTGGTGTGGTTCTCGAAGATACCGAAGGCAGTGATGAAGATGAGGAATTGTTTGCCGCAGCACCATCTACTGGGATGTCCGACAATCCACTTGCCTCCTACTCTACCGAGGCCCTGACCCGCATGTTGGATGAGGTGCTGGATGAAGAAAATTATGAGAAGGCTGCCCAGATCCGGGATGAGATTGAGCGACGGAAGTCGAGTTGATATTCAACTAGAATTGATTTCAGGTTTTATTCATGAAAAAAGCCAGGCTGAACGTTCAGTCTGGCTTTTTTCATGGTGGTATTCCCGGACGAACTATGGCTAGTCAATCCAGGAATACCAGGAGAATAGTTAAACTTCTTACAACGGATTTTGTACCGCTGCTTTATTGGAATCCAATTCCCGACGTGGGAGTAGGAACTGCCACTGTACATCGCCAGCAGGTACTTCATACAGAATCGCAACTGCCGCGAGGTGACCAATGCCATTTCTGTTCAATGGCAAGTTCAGGCGCTTCAAATCCAACCAACGGTGGCCTTCGCCCCACAACTCAATCCGACGTTGGAACATGATTTCGTCAATCAGCTCGGCACCAGTTTTGGTAGACAATACATAGGATGGGTCCCGCTTGCTTACCATGTCGAACAATGCTTTTGCCGCGCCAGCGTCATCGCCACCACGGGCTTTGGCTTCAGCCTCAATGAGGAACATCTCTCCAGAACGCATGAATGGTACATCACCCATCACACTGGTACTTGGTGTACCGGGCAGACGGAATTTTTGCGTCATGTATGGCACTCTAATGCCTCCAGGAGGTGCGATAGAGTTGGTTGCAGTTGGTGCTTTTACCCACATTTTGGAGCGTACGTCAGTAGCCGGAATTAGATCATAAATTAACTTATTGATCGTCTTAGGTGTCGCACGGATGTTGGTAGAGTTGTAGTTACAAGAAATGTAAGAGTGGAAACCACCGAAAAACTCAGATTGGTCTTCCAGGTGGTCAAAGCCCCACATCCATTCTGGATTGGATACATCTTGAAAACCTTCCTGGTATTGTGCGATAGACATCAACGCAAAGCCCTGGCGTGCTTCGGCAGCATAAGTAGCAGCAGTAGCCCAGTTCTGTTGAACTAAGGCAACGCGAGCCTGTACGCCACGTACCACGTTTTTGTTGAAGTGTGATTTTGCCGCACGAGCTGTAGTCAACAGGGCATAAGCATCGGCCAAATCCTTGTTAATTTGTGCATACACTTCTTCTACCGTTGAGCGAGGCAAACCTTCCTGCGTTGGTTCCAATACCAATGGAACGCCCAGTGTGCTATTGGGTTTGGCAGTCGCATCGTAACGTTTGCCATAGTACTGAATCAAATGGAAATAGGAAAACCCACGAATCGCGAGTGCCTCTCCTTTGATCTGATCACGTTCAGCAGGTGTACCCACAGCGGCGTCGATATTGGCAAGTGCCACGTTGGCGTTGCCAATCAGGCGGTAGTACATTTCGTAAGGAAAAATCGCCATGGTTCCAGTCTCACTGCGGTGCGACAACCAGCGTTGCTCCGCAAAATGCCAGTTGTTCGACGCATTGGGGAATACCAAATCTTCACCCATTACGTCATTGATGATCATCAGCGCAGGGTAACCAGAATGCCCCTGAGAGCCCTGGTAACGCACCATCATGGCGCGATAAATACCATTGATTGCAGCCTTGGCATTTTTGGTAGTCGCATAAGCTGAGCCCGCATCAACACTACCCGTAGGTTTTGTGTCCAAATAATCCTCCTTGCAGGAATTCAAAGCGATGCTCAGGAACAATGCAGATATGAAGAGAAATTTATAGTTTTTCATATTTAGCTGGTTTTAGAAAGTTAAGTTAACACCGCCCACAAAGTTGCGGTAGAAAGAATAGGTATTGGCCGTAACACCATCAAAGCTATCCAAACCATTCATACCTTTGCGCTTGTTCCACAAGGCCAGGTTTTCGGCACTCGCAAAAATTTGTGCGCCTTGAATTTTAACCTTTTTGGCAAGACTGGAAGGGATTGAATAGGTCAGAGAGATATTCCGCAAGTTCAGTGAAGTAGCATCAGTCAACCAACGATCTGATCCACCGTCAAAATCAACCGAGCGACCCAAATCCGCACGTGGCACATCGGTGATGTCGCCAGGTTTTTGCCAGCGGTTCAACACGTCTACGTGTTTGGAAGCACCATAACCTGCGGAAGACATCAAACCCGCATAAGCAGCATCGTAAATCAAACCACCAATCTGGTAAATGAACAATACCGACAAAGAAAATCCTTTGTACTCAATCGTATTGGTCAAACCACCCGTAAAATCAGGAATGGCCGAACCATTGTAGCGGAAACGAGCATTGTTCAAACTAGTGGTAAGTGTATCGCCAGTTTCGGTGATGCGAGAGTTTGTCGCTACATAAGAGATAGCCCGGTACTCGGCGTTACCATTGGCTGGGTTGACACCAGCCCATTCGCGCAACCAGAAGTCATAAATGGATGTCCCTTCTTTCAATTTTTTGGTGCCAGAAATGATTTCTTTGGTGCTCTCTGGCATCCGGGTAATTTGGTTCTTGTACGTGGTAGCGTTGAAACTGATTTCCCAAGAAAAATCTTTCGTTTCAACTGGAACAATGTTGAGCTCCAATTCGTATCCACGGTTGAACATAGCCCCGATGTTGCGGGTCTGTGAAGCAGTACCGGAAGAAAGAGGTAGAGGTACAGCAAACAACAAGTCATCCGACTCACGGTTGAAATACTCCACCGTACCTGAAATGCGGTTTTTGAAGAATCCGAACTCCAAAGCGACGTC
>JAAFHQ010000110.1 GCA_013298445.1 Chitinophagales bacterium
CTCTGTTGTGTTATCAACATGGCACCGTAAACGGCCCCAGCGATGTGCCTTCCGAGCGCCGAGGTGGCTGGGAATTGGCTGGAGTGGGTGCAGCTTTGGGCTATGTTGCCATCGCCCCGGATTATCTGGGACTCGGAGAATCGAGGGGCTTCCATCCCTATGTACATGCCGCCACAGAGGCCAGCGCTGCTATCGACTTGCTGTATGCCACCCAAGAGTTTGCCGAAAAACTAAAATTCCCGCTCAACGGGCAACTTTTTTTGACAGGGTATTCCCAGGGTGGACATGCTTCAATGGCCTTGCATCGGGAACTGGAACGCAATTACAGTAAAATTTTCCCAGTGAGCGCTGCTGCACACTTGTCGGGCCCTTACAGCATTTCCGGCGAAACCTTCAAACGTTTAACCAGTGATGAACCTTATAATTATGTTGGCTATACGGCCTGGGTCGCACTGTCGTACAACCAGATGTACAAGATACACGACAAGGTCGAAAAACTGCTCAAACAACCCTATGCCGATATGGCTATGCGGTTTTATCGGCATGAAATTGGATTGTCTGACCTCAATCAAATGTTGATCGATACCTTGACCAAACGCCACGGCAAACCCATTTCTCGCTTGATGTTTCAGGATAGCCTGTTGGAGAATATTTCCAAAAACCCGAATCATCCTTTCTTGTTGGCCATGCGGGACAATGATGTATACGATTGGACGCCAAAGGCACCCACCCGGATGTTTTATTGCAAAGCCGATGACCAAGTGACCTACCGGAATAGTGTATTGGCCGACTCGATTATGCAATTGCGAGGCGCTAAAGACGTAAAAGCAGCCGACGTACTAAGCACTGCAAATCATGGTCAATGTGTACAACCTGCTGTACTTCAGGCAGTGATTTTCTTTTCTGGGGTGCAGGCTCAAATTGCTACAGGTACACGTGATTTACCCACTTTGCCAGTGCGCATGTACCCCAACCCCGCACGAGAATTTACCCGCCTGGAGGGCCTGCCTAAGTCTGGGCAGATAGTGTTGTCTAATTTACAAGGGCAAATTGTTTTTCGCAGCAACATCAATAACCCCTACATGGACATCCCCCTGCAAGGTTTGAGTAAAGGAATCTATTCGGTACAACTGCTTTCCGCGCAAGGAATTTGGCACAACAAGCTACTGGTGCAGTAAAGCATTGAATTCCAATGTTAAGTTTTTGCTGGGCTATTTACTTTCTGGGCTATTACTTTTACCTTTGTGTTAATTCAATGTAAACTATTGTTTAATTCTTTGTAAAAGTCTATTTTTAATGGGAAAGAAAAAGGTAATGGAGCCCAGTCAGGATACCCAGACAAAAGTTGTTTCTCCTGAACGCAAAAGAGGAGCATCAGCCAAACCAAAAGAAGCCAAAAAACCTGTTGCAAAAGTAAGCAGCCCCAAAGCTGGAGCTTCTACTAAAGCAAAAGCGAAAGCCAATTTGACTGCACCCGTTTCGCCAACTCCAGATGCCGTAAACGCAAAAGCGAAGGCAAAAAAGGAGAAGGCTAAAGCCAAAGCAAGCTCAAAAGCAAAATTGGAGGCCATCAAACTGAAGATCAAAGCGCTAAAAAAGCAATGGGTTGCAGCGATTGAGCAAGTGGATGAGTTGAAAAAAGCCTTTAAAAAGCTGAAGAAAAAAGAAGGCAAAGACAAAGCGAAAGCCAGTTTGGACGCGAACTTAAAAACAGCAAAGGCTGAACGCAAAACTTCAAAAAAAGCTTTTAAAGCTGCTAAAAAGAATAAAAAAGCAGCCTAAATCTGCTTTTAGACAAGTTCTAAGAAAGATTTATAGTAGCTATTGATTCATAATGGTTGGTAAGTTATCGGCGCGGGGGGCTTGTCCTTCAAGCGCCGTAACTGTTTTTAAATTTTCCCGATATTACCGCAAATTCTACCACTTTGAATCTCAAAACCGATGTCTGTATCATGGGGGCTGGCCCCGGAGGAGTAGCTACTGCCCTGAAATTAAGTTACCTGGGTATCCCTTGTATTTTGGTTGATAAAGCTGCTTTTCCCCGCGATAAAATTTGTGGCGACGCCATCAGCGGCAAAGTGACCACTTTACTCAATCGCCTCGATCCCGAGATCATGCAACGCTTTCATGCTGAACCCATTCAAACCGATGTTTGGGGAGTGCGTTTTGTGGCACCCAACCGCAAAAAACTGGATATCCCTTTTAAAGCCGGGTATGTCCGCAATGAAAAAATGGCTCCAGGCTACGTCAGCAAACGGATGGAATTCGATAATTTTTTGATCGAAGAAGTAAAACGACGGGATAACATCCAGCTTTTTTTGGAAACGCCCATTGATGCCTATGAGCGATCCGAGGTGGGATTCCGCTTACATAGCAAGCTCAAAGACATTCACATCGATTGCCAACTCTTGATTGACGCCTCGGGTGCCCATTCTCCCTTCAGCCGACAATACGCAGGGCTGGAAAAAGACCCCAAACACCATGCCGCAGCAGTACGGGCCTACTACCGCAATGTGAATGACATTCCCACCGACAATTTTATCGAACTGCATTTTCTCAGAAATGTTACCCCTGGTTATTTCTGGATTTTTGCCTTGCCCAACGGTGAAGCCAATGTAGGCATCGGTATGCGCAGCGATATTGTCAAAAAACGGGGTGTAAACCTTCGGGAAGAATTGGCCCGCATCATCGCAGAAGACCCTGTGATCAGTCCGCGTTTTAAAAATGCGGAACTGATTGGCAAATTTGAAGGCTATGGCCTGCCCCTAGGGTCAAAAACCCGTCGGATTTCCGGCGATCATTTTATGTTGGTGGGGGATGCCGGGCACCTGATTGACCCCCTTACGGGAGAAGGAATCGGCAATGCCTTCTATAGTGGCATCATTGCTGCGGAACAAGCGCTGAGTTGTTTGCAGGAGAAAAATTTTTCTGATATTTTTTTAATTGCATATGATGTTCGTATTCAAAGAGTTTTGGGCTCGGAAATGAAACTCAGTTACAAAATGCAGCAGATTGGTGGTAACCCTTTGCTACTAAATTTCGTATCAAATATCATCGATGGCAACCGAAAGATCTTGGAGTATTTTTCGGCGATGTACACCGACTTCGATTTGCGCGAAAAATTGGTCAAACCCTGGTTCTGGATTAAAATGTGGTTAAAAAAAAGCTAAATTTTCAAATCCACACAACCAAATTGACCCCAATCGAGTCTATTAAGTTATGAGTTTGTAATTTTTTGAGAGAAATACTGCCGATTTTACATTTTCTTAGCAATTGTGCTAGAACTTTAGGAAAAATTTAAGTATTATACAGGCAATTTTTCCAGATTTCGGATGTTATTCTTTCATACAATATGATTTTAGTCGGCTTAAGTTTCATAAACTAGTGAGTGTAATTCGTGACCTTCCATTTGGGAGGTCATTTTTTTTTGTTATACTTACCGCTGTACACAACGATTTTCCCTATGCTGCAATTGAAGGGTTTGGCTGGTCAGGGCATCACTCAACTGGATTTGGGTACCACTGCTCCTGGTACCATCGGCGAATATTGGCTGCACCTCAGCGACAATGGAATTGGAGAACCCGTATTGTTGCCCATTATGGTTGCTCGCGGCAAGCACGATGGCCCGGTCTTGGGCCTTACCGCCGCCATTCATGGCAATGAGCTGAACGGAATTCCGGTGATTCAACGTTTGTTTCGCACCATCGATGTTCAAAAATTGCATGGAACGATTGTAGGGGTGCTGGTCATGAATGTACCCGGGCTGCTACAGGAAACACGCCGTTTCAACGATGGGGCCGACCTCAACCGCATTGCTCCAGGCAAACCCGATGGTAATGTCAGTGAAGTGTACATCAACCGCATAGTAGACCGTATTCTCAAAAACTTCGATTACCTGATCGATCTTCATACCGCCAGTTTTGGCCGGGTCAACTCCTGGTACATCCGCGCGGATATGAATTCGGAGATCACCGCCTGGATGGCACGCCTGCAAAACCCAGAGATCATTCTACACAACAAACCCAACGATGGCACTTTCCGTGGTGCCGCAAGCTCCTTGGGCATTCATGCAATCACGCTCGAGTTGCGTGACCCCCATATCTTCCAGTTTGAGGTCATCGAAGATGCGCTGCAAGGAATCAACAACGTTATCTATTACCTCAATATGTTGAAGGGTGATGTCATCGTTTCTAACGACCCAATTATCCTCTGCCAACGCTCCTACTGGATGCACACCGATGAAGGTGGAATCTTGCACGTGATACCCCGGGTGTGCGAGCAGGTCAAAAAGGGGCAATTGGTCGCCGAGGTCCGCAGCATTTTTGGCAAACTCAACCGCGAATACCACGCGCCCGAAGACGGCATCATCATTGGTAAAAGTGTGGATCCGATTAATCCGACGGGGAGTCGGATCATTCATTTGGGGGTGAAGACGTCGATTGTACATACTGAGCCATAATATTCTGCCAGATACTTATAGTTCAGACAAATAAATACAGCTTCCTTAAGCAGTAAATAGCAAGTTCTTTTCCTCCACCGTCGATAAAAAACCCACCTTCAGAGAAAAAACTGGACATCTTAACGATTTGATAACAACTTGCCCGGCATATAACCGACTTGTAAGTCATCACCGACACAATTTTTGAAGAATGAAAAAAACGGGCACCTTACTCATTAGCTTCCTGCTGCTCAATGTAGGAATCGCCGGAGCATCAGATGTAAAAACGGGTAAAACAGTTACCCTTTCCAAGGATGCACCCAATAACGTATACATCGCTGCGGGCGATGTGAACATCAATGCCAAAGTCAACGGCGATTTGGTCAGCGCAGGTGGAAAAATCCGCATCAATGGTTCTACCCAGCAGGATGTATTACTGGCGGGTGGCGAGATCAGACTGAACGGCATAAGTGAAGGCGATGTACGCATCCTGGGCGGCGAAGTTCGGGTGACCCAAAACGTAAAGGGAGACCTTACCGTAACTGGCGGTGAAATCACCATTGATAAAGGCGTTAGCATCGGCGGCGATTTGATTGTCGCTGGTGGTGAAGTCAGACTCAATGGAAATGTACTCGGCAAAGTGCACATCGCTGGTGGTAACTTGTACCTCAATGGCGATGTAGAAGGAGGTATTGAAGCCAAAGCCGGGGTCATTGAAATTTATGGCCGGATCAATGGTGAAAGTGAAATCGCAGCAAAAAAACTGATCTTGGGCTCTTCCGCCTTTTTTGGCGGCAATGTAAAATATTGGACCGAACGCCACAGCCCAAGTTTTAGCGGCAAACTCGCCGATGGGGTCAAAGCCTCATACAGTTCTTCCCTAAAGCCAGACTGGGCCGATTGGGAGTATAAGCTGGAGGATGTATCCCACAAAGTAAAACGGGGCATTGGTTTCTTCCAGGTGTTCAGTGGCTTGTTCATGACCATTTTGCTGATTGCTTTTGGGGATAAAATGTTCACCCGTTATGCTGGCCAAGCTTCCCGCAATGCGGGGCCAGCTTTTGGACTGGGTACGATGTTGCTGATTGGGATTCCATTTTTGTCCAGTATTGCATTTGCAACAGTAATTGGGATTCCTGTTGGGGTAATTGGGATGGGCGTATACGGTGCCATGATGAGTACCTCAGTAGCGCTTCCTGCGGTAATCGCAGCTTACGAATGGCGTAAACTGAAGGGCCAAACCTGGAGCCGCGGTGGCGTTACCCTGGTTGCGATTGGCCTGTTTCTGGGTTTGCGTTTGGTATCCCACATCCCATTTGTAGGTTGGATTGTAGGTTTTGCAGCTGCAGCCATTGCATTCGGCTACATCTACATGATCATCCGCAAAAAGATTGACCCTAGCGCACCTGCTTCGCACGATTCAGACGAAGAGAAGGACACTGAAGATTTTGTGTAATAACTACTCATTATATTTGAAGCCCAAGTTGCCAATCTTCGCGCAACTTGGGCTTTTTGTTTAAATTTACCCTGCACTAAAACCAATAACCATGAAGCCAACCTGGATTGAAATTCCGGCTACCGACATCCAACGGGCGCAAACTTTCTACGAAACGGTCTTTGAAGAAAAAACCCAATTGCTCGATATGGGTGAGTTCAAAATGGCCATTTTCACCACTGGAGGCTTTGCTTTGTGTCAGTATCCAGGGGTGTATAAACCCAGTACGGATGGGGTCTTGGTTTACCTGAATGCCAACCCAGACTTGAGCAGTATTTTGGATAAAGTAAGCCCTGCTGGTGGTGAAATTTTAATTGAAAAACGGCAAATTTCGCCGGAGCAAGGGTATATGGCTGTGTTGTTGGATACAGAAGGAAACCGACTTGGTTTGCGCTCAAAGGCTTAGACTTATTCCACTGTGCCGCTAGGCCGTGCATTCGTTCGTGGCCGTTGAGTGATGTCATCCCCCAGATCGGCCCGGGCTTCTTCTGCCACTTGCAGGAGGGCCTTCACTACCTCTGGGTACTTGGCTTGTACATCATAAGCTTCGCCTGGATCGCGCCGCAAATCGTAAAGCGCCATCGGGAAAGAAATATCTTCAGGCGATGGGCCCGGAAAACCATTTTCACCGGGCATTTGATTGAGATAAGAACGGCCCTTGTGTGGTAAGATCAGTTTCCAATGCCCACTGCGCACCGCATGTAGGTCGTTGCGGCGGTAGTAATAATAAAAGTTTTTGCGGACTTCATAGTCCAGGTTGCCTTCCAAAACAGGCAACATACTCCGCCCATCGATCCTTTTGGCGGGTTGAGGAATTTTGCACAAATCAGCAATGGTTGGCAATACATCAATGGTGGAGCTCAGTTGATTACATACCACGCCTTCAGGTAGGCGTCCTTTCCAGCGCATGATGCAAGGCACCCGTAGTCCTCCTTCAAAAGAAGTGCCTTTGCCTTCCCGCAAGCCCCCATTCGAGCCAGCATGGTTGCCAAAATTGTACCAAGGGCCATTGTCGCTGGTGAAAATAACCAGGGTGTTTTTGTCCAGGCCATTTGCAGCCAAAGTCTGCATAATTTGCCCGACCGACCAATCTATTTCCATCAATACATCACCATACTCCCCTTGTTTGCTTTTGCCCTTAAATGCGGGAGAAGCCGCAATGGGCACGTGCGGCATGGGATTGGGCATGTACAAAAAGAAGGGCCTACTTTTATTTTTTTGGATAAAAGAAACGGCGCGTTCGGTCAGGCGTTTGGTCAACAAGCCTTGATCTTCCAGGGTTTTGATCTCCCCAACTTTGTTATTCCCTTCCATCAACGCCAGGGGAGGGAATTGAAATTTACCTTTTTGTTCTGGCGTGGCTGGTTTGCCGTCGAACCACACTGGCCACATGTCGTTGGAAAAAGGAATGCCGAAATATTCATCAAAGCCATGCTGAAGTGGCAAAAATTTCTGATGATCGCCAAGGTGCCATTTGCCGAAAATGCCCGTGGCATAATTTTTTTGCTTGAGTAGTTCTGCCAGGGTAGTTTCATCGGGGTTGATGCCCACTTTGGCATTGGGAAACAAAGCCCCGGAGATGTTCAAACGATTGGGATAACAGCCCGTCAGCAGACCTGCCCGGGAAGCCGAACACACGGGTTGAGCTGAGAGGAAATGGGTGAAACGAATCCCTTGTGCTGCCAATTGATCCAAATTGGGCGTTTTGTAATCCAGTGCACCATAACAGCTCAGGTCGCCGTAGCCCAAGTCGTCCATAAAAATGATGACGATATTGGGGAGTTTTTCCTTGGGTGCAGGTTTTTGCCGATTCTCCATAAATACCGATAGGGCCAACAACAGGATAGTAATGCTTGACTTCATAGCAATCAACTATTTTATTTGAGCAGCTTCGCTGCCGGAAATTTGAACCACCTTAGGCACCTTAGAACACCTTAGATGACTTTGCTCCCTGAGGTGTTCTAAGGTGCCTAAGGTGGTTCAATAAAAAAATGCTTGAGGTTTTTAATTCTCATTCCCGGTTTTGTACAAAATCCCCCCGAGGTACAAGCCCTCTGGAGGCGCACTGGTCGCCTTCCGCAAACGGGATTGTCCCTCCATCGCTGCTTTGACCTCCTCCAAGGAAATTTGCCCCGTCCCAACGCCCAGGCACATGCCAACAATCAAGCGCACCATGCCCCGCAAAAAACGATTGGAAGTGATGTGGAACACTGCCCGGTGCTCCTCGGGATAAAATTCCCATTCTGAACGGGTCAAATTGCAGATCATCGTTTTGGCATCGTGGTTGCTTTTGCAAAAGGGGGCAAATTCTTCGTAATGAAGCAAAAGTGCAGCCGCAGCTTGCATCAGTGCTGGATCAGGCTGTTGCGTGTATGGATAAAAATAGGCCAAATGCTCGGTAAAAGGGTCTTTGCGGAAACTCAAATGATACTCGTAACTGCGCTGATAGGCATCAAACCGGGCATGAGCATCGGGTGCTACTTCAAAAATGCGAAACACCGCGATGTCTTTGGGCAAAAACTTATTGAGTCGGCGCACAAACTCGGCGGGAAACTCCCCCTCAAAATCAAAATGTGCAAAGTACTGTTTGGCGTGTACCCCGGTATCCGTACGGCCACAGCCAGTGATTTCAAGTTCGGTGCCCAAAATAGTGCCCATGTATTCTTCCAGGGTTTGTTGCACCGAGTTTTTACCGGGTTGGCGTTGCCAGCCGAAGTAGTGGGTACCGTTGTAGGCGAGTTCGATGAAATATCGTTTCATAAAAAGTAATTCCACGGGTAAATGTATACAAAAACAGCGTCAAACGTTCTAAATTTAACCCAATTAGCCACTACAATAAATGAGAAAAAATATACTCACCCCGTATTTTATCCTTGCTGCTTTTATCCTTTTCACCATTGCCCATCACGGGTATGCTTTTTTTGGTCATTATGGTTTTGACGATTTGCATTATGCGCGTTTGGCCAATGCGCTTTTACACGGAGAAATCGATTACACAGATCATTACAGTTATCGTTTTGCCATTTTGATCCCCACTGCCCTGGCTTATGCCCTGTTTGGGGTGAATGATTTTGCTTCGGCTTTACCGCCATTGCTTTGCACTTTTTTGATCTTGTACCTGGTTTTTGCGGCCTTGCGGCAACAATCCAGGTATACACTTGCATTGGGGCTTGGCCTTACTACTTGTTCCAATTGGTTCTTGTACTATTCGGATAAATTGATGCCCGATATTTACGTGGCCCTGGCAGTGATGTTGGCCGTATTCAGCGTGGATCGCTACAAATACCACAGTGACCACTCCAAACCTCAACGTTATGCACTGGTTTTGGTGGGGGCACTGGGCTTTGGTTGGCTGGCCAAGGAGACCATCGTTTTGACCTTGCCGATGCTCCTTGCCTGGATGTTGGTGGATTTGATCCGGCGGCGGCACCTCCAATTTTGGGGTTACACTACGCTTTATGGGCTGCTTTTTTTGGGGACTTATTTTAGCTTCATTTGGGCAGTTACGGGCAATTTTTTGGAACGACTGGACGCCATTGCCAGCAACAGTTATTTGAATGCCTGTAGCTACGATCAACAATCCACCCAGGTTTTGCTCAAACGTTTGTATTACGATTTTTTTGCCCTAGCGAGTACCGAAGGAATATTGTTCAGCTTTGTTTTTATTGGTGCCTTCCTGTTTCGCAAGAAGGATTGGAAACTGTTTGGACAAGCTGATTCTCTGAGTTTTTACGCCAGCTCAGCACTTTTGCTTTTTTTAGCCTCCAATTTTATGAGCATTTCGCTCAAGGCTTATGTGCCGATGTGTTTGGA
Organism: Chitinophagales bacterium; assembly: GCA_013298445.1. Lineage (GTDB taxonomy): Bacteria > Bacteroidota > Bacteroidia > Chitinophagales > Saprospiraceae > Haliscomenobacter. The sequence continues at coordinate 9,747 of JAAFHQ010000110.1, forward strand.
TCCCCGGCATTATTTGTTTTTGATCCCAGTGGCGGCGGTACCTGCGGCCAGAATCCTTGGTGAATTTTTGGAAGAAAAAAAATATGGCTGGCAATTAATGCTTACCCTTGCTCTGGCCACGCTATTTTTATTCTATGTCAATGGACAGCTTTTTGAAAAACCTTATTTGCCCGCCCTTATATTGGTTGCAGTCTTTTACTTTTTACCCAGCAAAGGGCCGGTTTTCAAATTGCTTTTTGCCCTGCTGTTCTTAGGCATTCTGTCGATTGGCCCGATCCAACAAATGCAGTACGCCCGCAAGGTGCAGTACCGGGCTCAACGGACCATCGCGTATCAGCAGTTTATTGATAAAAATGAAGCTTGCTACATCATCACCGATCCCGTACAAAAAAGATTGGGGGAGTATTTCGGTGGTTTTAATCTGAATCGCAAGGATCAGTTTTTGAGTTTTGAACAAGTAAATTTTGATAGCCTGGACGGGCGCAAACAGTACTTGTATTTGAATTGGCATACCCAGTATTTGAGTGGCCTGAACAGTGCAGATTTGCCGGATTATGTGCGCAACTTGGACACCACGGCCAATCCAGCCATTTACCAAAACAAGGCCCTGAACCTGGCAATTTATGAGCTAAAGGCAAAGCCCAAGACCTACAAGGTAGGGGCAATTTTACTGCAAAGCTCAAATGATTTTGAACGAAATGCTACCTATTGGGAGCAAAGTTCAGGAAGTGTAAAGCATCAAGGAAAACAGGCCCATCGCTTTAATGAATTCTCCGCTACTTTTAATTATCCACTGGATTCTTTGAGCAAAATACAAACATCAGGCATTCGCATTGCCGCCAAAGCCCTGCTCAATGTGCCCAGTGCCACCCAATGCAAACTGGTCATTTCGATTGAAAACCCGGACGGTGCCTACTTTTGGCAGGCACAGGATTTGGCCAAATTTATCAAGGTGTATGACAATTGGTGGCCCGTGAATTTTGAGGTGGATTTGGCAAAAACGGCGCTGAAGCCCAATTCGAGATTGAAAGTTTATTTGTGGAATGAGGATAAAAAGGAGGGCTGGGTGGATGATTTTGAGGTGGAAATTCGGGAGCTGAATTGATGATTTGTTGTCACCAAAAAGATAGGAAGTGAAACCATTTCCGCTTCACTTCCCATCTTCTTGAACAAGCCACTATTTACCCAATAATCGACTTGTCTTTAGCCATACTGGCAGCATACATCCAGGCACCACCCGCCAGGCCAATGTCTTTTAAAAGGCTGCCCATAAAGCCCTGCTTTGCCATGGCATCGGCAGCATTCATCATGCCGGGAAGATGGATAGACAAAGCAAAGATGAGCAGCAGGACGCCCAACAAAGCGGCGCCTAGCTTGTCGTATTTGCCAATGAGGATACTCACTGCTCCGGCGATCAGCGCAACACCAGTTACATATACCCACAACTCTCCAGGAGGAATTGGAACCATACCCGCCATGGCACCGGCATTACCCAAATGCCCTAAGCCAAAAACAATGAGAATGGCAGCAAATAAATACTTGCCTAA
>JAAFHQ010000108.1 GCA_013298445.1 Chitinophagales bacterium
GTCTGGTCCACCATCAACATAGAGGTGAACAACAATGAGGGCGACGTTGAATTGATTGAACAAAACCTGGCACTGGTGATTCAACCGATGCGGGATCGGCTCTGTGCATACAGTGCGTTTACGGGCACCTGGGAAGTGGTCAACGCAGCTATTGACTCCAATCGGGGGGAAACCTATTTGATTGATACCAACATTGCCTTGGTAGTTCAACCCGGCCAAAACCATATCCGTGCTTACAGTGCGGCCACCGGCACCTGGGCCCACCTCAATGTAAGTGTAGACCCTCGCCACGGTGACGCCTATCGAATTGGAGCCAATGTGGCTTTAATCATGCAGCCTTTTCAGAATAAAATCCGCGCCTTTAGTGCCATTACAGGTGCATGGAGCACGCTGGAGGTTGCGGTAAACCCCAGTGAAGGTGATCAATTTTTTGTATCCGGCAATGTGGCCATGGTCATCCAGCCAGGGCAAGACAAAATTCACGCCTTCAGTGCCATGAACGGGCAATGGGCCAGTTTAGCCGCATCGGTGGATGCGCGAGATAAAGATGTCTATTTGATGGGTAAAGATGCAGTATTAGGGTAAGGGAAAATAAAAAAGGCAAGAAACTGATTACCAGTAACTTGCCTAATTTTGCGGAGGAGGAGGGATTCGAACCCCCGGTACCTCTCAGTACGGCAGTTTTCAAGACTGCTGCAATCAACCGCTCTGCCACTCCTCCGTAGGGCAGATTTGCTACACCTTTTCGGCGAAGCGAGTGCAAAGATAGATGCCTTTGTGAAAAAAGGAAATCTTCGCCTAAAAAATATTTTTTCTAACCAATTTCTTTCAATTATGGTTCCTTCCACTCGAGGGGTTGTGGTTTGATGCCTGCTTTTTTCAACAAACGCAACATACCATTTTGGCCACCAAGATGCGCTGCTCCGACTGCGCAGAAGACTGAATTGGACTCGATGAGCTCCAACAACCGAGCTACCATAAAAATGTTTCGGTCGTAAAGCAAAATCTTCCTGGCACCACCCACATGTTTTTTTGCTGCTTTAAACAGGGCCTGATAATCTCCACTGGCGTAAATATCCACCATTTTGAACAGCTCGCGGCGTTCCTTACCAATGTGTTTCCCCAAGTACAACAAGTCTTTAATTTGATCTTCCAAAGGGATTTTGTGTAAAACCAGGGCTTGTTGCTCTACTGTTTCCAAACCGGTCGTCACCTTGTTCATCCTGATGGCGTAATCCCATAGGTAACGATCGAGGGAATAAGGCTGGTCAGCGGGCAGGAGGTTGTCGTGTACAAGGTTCACCAATAAGATGGGTAAAAAACGGTCATAAAGCCCAATGTCCTGACCACAGGCCTTACGGATAATGTTGCGCAGTTTTGCGTACTTCTTCGGTGGTAAAATACTGGAAAGTGTACGGTGATCTGACAGAAGGGCGTGTTGCACAAAATCAGAAGAGCCCATTTCGTCCAGATTGATTTCAGCCGCAAACACCTGGGCCTTTTCAATCAGGGCACAATAATCGTTGATTTGAAAAAAAGCTTCGTCGCACTTGGCATGAATCGTGCCTAACAAATAAGAAGGTTGGCCACCATCTTCCTTTTCCAATTGCCACAATAAAGTCCGCTTTTTTTTCTTCATAACATAGTATGATCTCGTGCCGCTCTGGGTTAGGCAAAAGATTTGTTCCTCCTAATATGTAAAGCCGCTGAACAAACCAAATCATTTGTTCAGCGGCTAAGATACAAAAGGGAAAAGGCTTTTAGTCGTATTTGTAAGGTAAAACCTTTGAATCTTTTACCGTAGAAAGGGTCATCAACGTTTTTAAACGTTCAATCTCTTCAATTTGGGAAAGGGTTTTGAACAAGAGTTGTTCGTAAGTAGGAATGTCCCTGCATACAATTTTAATGAGGAAATCTGCCTCACCGGTAATAATGTAGCACTCTACAATTTCCTCGATCTGTTTGATTTTATCCAAAAAGTTGTTGAGGGCGTTTTCTTTCTGCCAGGCCAGGGAAACCAAAACGAAAGTTTTTACATTCAAGCCAATGGTTTGAGGATTTACTTTGGCATGGTAGCTTTCGATGATTTCACTAGATTCTAGTTTCTTAACTCGTTCGAGCGTAGGAGCAGGTGAAAGGCCAATTTTTTTGGAAAGATCAAGGTTTGTGATCTTTGAATTATCCTGAAGTATTCTCAGAATTTTCAGGTCAATTTTATCCAATTTTTCCGACATGGGTACGGTAAGTTAACTGAACGATATGAATTAGCTTGCAAGATAGGGACATAAACATAATTTTACAACTGTGCAATCAAATAAAACCTAATTTTATTTTAAATAATTTCAATTTTCTACAACCAAGCACTACAAAATTCCGAATGAGATAATATAACATCATTATATGAGGTCAAATTTCCAAAACATTGCTTTTTTGTAAAAATATAATTTTGGTTTTTTGAGCCCAGACCACACAATTCTAGTTGAGAAGGTTGAGGGAGGTTTAGAAGGTTGAGGCTACCGCAAGCGATTTTGACAATGCCTTTGCCTGAGTCGCTCGCGGTAGCCTAAACCTCCCTCAACCTTCTCAACTCTTCTCAACCCTTATGGCCAAATGCCTAAAGACATGTAGTCATTGCTGATTTTATTGATTGCATTCACCATTGCAGCGGTTCGCAAATCGTTAATTTTGGGATGGGTAACCATCACTTCCCGAATTTGGTGGTAGGCTGTAATCATGGTTTCTTCCAAACCGGAACGCACCAGGTCGATTTCATCGGCCCCGCGGGCGATTACTTTCATTTCCTCGGTTGTCACGTCACGGCCAGTCATCCGTTCAACCAGATTGACCATGTCCATCATTCTGCCCTGGTTAAAACGTTTGTCCATGCGACCAAAACGCATGTGCGAAAGGTTTTTTAACCACTCAAAATACGATACCGTCACGCCTCCAGCGTTGAGGTAAAAATCGGGGATGATCAATTTTTTGGCCGCCAACAGCACTTCCTCCGCATCAGCAGCTACTGGACCGTTGGCCGCCTCAGCGATGATTTTGGCCTTGATCTTGCTGGCGTTTCCACTGGTAATCACACTTTCCAATGCAGCTGGGATCAATACGTCACATTCAAATTCCAGTGCCAGTTCACGTTGGGCTTTGTCAAAACTTTGAGCGCCCGGGTAGTTCAGGATAGATCCATTGTACTTGCGGTATTTGAGCAATTCGTGGACATCGATGCCATCCGGGTTGTAAATGGCACCTTCCACCTCTCCTACCCCAACCAAAATCATTCCACCTTCGTCCTGGCAAATGCTTCCCGAGAAGGTACCTACGTTACCCAAGCCTTGTAAAACAAAGGTTTTGCCTTTGGTACCTGCGCTCAGGCCAACTTTTTTCATGTCTTCGGCTACGCTACAAGCTTCCCGAATGCCATAAAAAACCCCACGCCCGGTTGCTTCTTCACGCCCACGCACCCCGTTTTGAGTGACTGGTTTGCCGGTTACACAACCCGCAGCGTCGATTTCGTCGCCCTTAAATGCACGGTAAGTGTCGTAAATCCAGGCCATTTCGCGGGAGCCTGTTCCGTAATCTGGCGCAGGTACATCCACCGATGGCCCAATCATGTTGCGCTTGATCAGTTCAGCGGTGTAGCGGCGGGTGATTTTTTCTAATTCCTCGGGGGTGTACTCCCATGGGTTGATTTTCACACCACCTTTGGCTCCACCAAAAGGTACGTCAACAATGGCACATTTGTAAGACATCAAAGAAGCGAGGGCCATCACCTCTTCCTGGTTGACGTGGTTACTGAAACGAATGCCACCCTTGGTGGGCGTGCGGTGGTGGCTGTGTTGTACCCGATAGGCTTCGATCACTTTCACTTCGTCGCGCAGTTTTACCGGAAAGTTCATCCGGTAAACCGAGTTACAAACTTTGATCTGGTCTAGCAGTCCCTGTGGCAGTCCGGTGTGTGGTGCCGCCCGGTCGAAGTAGTATTCTACACTTTCGTAGAATCCGCCTTTTTTACTCATTGTCTTTAATTTGGTTTTCCAATTTGGTTAGCTTACGGTCCAAGTATAATAGAAAAAGGACTATACCCAAAAAGATGATCAGGATGACGGCTACTACCACATAGATATGGCCTATGCTACGCAAAAAATCGCCACTCGCTTGTTGAGCAAAGGCCATTTGCTGAAAAAGTAGCGTCAATACACAAACAAGTGAAAGGCGATTCCAGATCATGATACATTAGATTTATTTTGAAGAAAAGAAAGATTTATGGCGAACCAGTATTAAGCGTCCAATAGTTTCTGTTGTAGTTTTTCGACTCGGTAAGCTACCGAGGCTATCCAGAAGCCCAGCAAGGTCCAGCCAATGCCTGCGGGGTAAAACACCATCCGCATGGTATTGTCCAGGTCTTCCCCACCAAAAGCAGGGTTGCCACCATTGCCAGGGTGCAAACTATCGGTCATCCGGGGAATGACAAAAACGAGTGGGATTAGGGCAGCGAAGGCAAAAATGTTGTAAACTGCCGACAAGCGGGCTTTTTTCTCTTCGTCCTGAAAGGCACCCCGCAAAATAAAATAGGCAGAATAAATCAGTAAGGCAACCGCCGTCATGTTTTGTTTGACATCCCAGCTCCAAAAAGCACCCCAGGTGTATTTGGCCCAGATGGCTCCGGTTACCGTACCTAAAAGGCCAAAAACAAATCCAGCCCGGTTCAGCGCCAAGGTCCGTAGATCTGCATCCGGGTCGTATTTGCGCAAATAACGAACGCTAAAATTGACCGAGAACATAAAAAGGAAAATCATGGCGAACCAAAGTGGGACGTGAAAATACTGGTTGCGGATGGTTTCGTACAAAACCGAGCGATAGGGAAAGGTCAGTTTTGGTCCAACGTTGAGCTGATCCATTTTATCTGCGGACCAAAGTTTTTTTCCTTCCAAAAGATTTACCGAGTCTTGAGTTAGGGCGATTCCTTCGGGAAGGACAATGGCACCGTCAATCGGGCTATCCAATATCAAACTACAGGCATCGTCTTTGGAGTCCGATGGCAAATACTGGGGCAGATTGAAATGTAACTTCATTGTGCGGTCGTTCACGACTTCAATTCGCGCTGCCTTCAATACTACATCTCCCTCAAGTTTCAACCAGGCTCGCAGTTCATTTTTGGCCTTAGAGTAATAGGAATTGTATCCTGTTACTGTCAATTCCACCTCGGTTCCAGCCTGCAATGCCCGTGGTGTAACTTCAGCAATACCTGGCTTGAGCGGTATTAACAGGCCTGCTAAAAAGGTATACAGCAATATTACTACTGCCAATATTTTCCACCAGCTCTGACGTATCATAGTTGTTTTTTTAATCTCTCCACAAAAAAGGGTATAAAACCAGGGTTAGTCCTGCCAATACCAAGTCGATTGCCACCAAAATGCCAATGTCTTTACCAACTCCGGTATCTTCCAACATCCCGGTAGCAACCACTGAAAGTTTGATCAAAGTCATCAAAATTGGGATGACCAGAGGAAAGCTTAAAATGGCCAGGAGTGTTGAGTTATTGTCTGCTTTAGAAGAAATGGCCGCCACGAAGGTAAACAATATCGAAAAACCTGCACTACCTAAAAAGAGGGCCAACAGGAATGCCGAAAATTCTTCCACTTTGTTGCCAACGATAAAAGCCAGAGCTGCCCAGGTCAACAAGCTCAGGAAAAACAAGAGGGAAATGTTGTAAATCATTTTGGATACGATCACTGCAAGGGGATCCAGCAATCCGTAATAATACAATTGCCGCGCACCGTTTTCCTGTACAAAACTTTTGACGATGGCATTGACTGAAGCAAACAGCATGATGATCCAGAATAATGTGACCCACAACATAGGGCTATTGACCCCCTGAAAAAAAGCAGCATACACAATGAATACTGTAGACAGTACATACAACAGGATACCACTAATGGCATAACCCATTCTAAGTTCTAAGACAAGTTCCTTGCGGAGTAAGATGCCGATTTGGGTAAAAAAGTTCATAGCAGCAAATTTAGGAACGTGTGGGAAATAAGTTATACATTTGTAAGCTTCTTTTCATCATCAGGGGCGATAAAAAAATAAGTGCTCATTTTGCCAGAGGATTAGATAAGTAAACGCTTCATTTCAAGTAGCTTATCTAATCCTCTGGCTCAGGAAAAATGAGCACTTATTTTTGCCCCACTACTTAAACTCGAAAGGATGCCTTTTTTTTTATTCGTCCTACTTTCTTACTTATTGACGCCTGCGGCTAAACCTTTCGTTGCACCAGAGTATCTTACTGTTGTTCCGCAAGCTGGTGACGGTATACTTTCCATCCTGCGCAGGTATGATCTGGACAAATACCGCTGCAACCTCGACAAATTTTGTGAACTCAATAAGGTTACCCTAAAAAATAGCTTGATCAAGGGAAAAAAATACTTCTTACCTATTCAAATCAGTGCTTTTGATGGCAAATCCATTCGCAGTTCCTTGGGGATTAGCAATTTCGACGTAGCAAAAGGGATTGAGGTGTACAACACTTTAATGGTAAGCAAAGGCTTGAAGGGTAAAACGTTTAAAGTAGACAAGATACTTTGGGTGCCCCATCATGCTTTAAATAATTGTACCGGAACTGAGACCAAAACGACCGTGTCTACCAATCAAGCAGGTAAAGCCCCATTGCCGGAAAATGAGCGGGTCGATCCTGGGTTTCAAAAATTGAGCAACCCAGGTAAACGCAAGTTTCCCATTTTTGGAGAAACTTTTGCCTATACCCCGCAGTTGAGCAGCCGTCTTCAAGGTAGAATTTATTACATCGACGCTGGTCATGGTGGCATCGACCCCGGAGCCATTGGCCGTTATGGTGGGTACGACCTGTGTGAAGATGAATACGCCTACGATGTATCTTTGCGCCTTTGCCGCAAACTCATCGAACACGGCGCAACTACTTATATGATCACCCGAGACCCCAACGACGGCATTCGTGGTGGAACCGTGCTCAAATGTGATAAGGATGAAGAAGTATGGGGCGGACAGCGCATTAAGACCGGGCACGCCGATCGTTTGCATCAACGCTCCAACATCATCAATCAATTGTACGAGCAAAATCGAAAAGCTGGTATAACCCAACAATTTACCATCAGTATCCACGTCGATTCCAGGGGAAAGAAACAAGTTGACCTGTTTTTATACTATCAATCTACCAGCGAAGCCAGTAGAAAACTCGCACTGAATTTGCATCAATCAATTAAAAGTAAGTACCAGATTTATCGCAAAAATGGTCGCTATCAAGGTTCGGTGAGCACCCGTAATCTACACATGCTTCGTGAGTGTAAGCCAGTTGGTATTTATCTGGAACTAGGCAACATTCAACATTCGCTCGATCAGCAGCGAATTGTGCTGGAAAGCAACCGAGAAGCCCTGGCCAAATGGCTGTTTGAAGGTTTGGCCGGGCAGTAACTACTTGTTTTTTTGCTTTTCGAGGCTAATGATTTGTGCAGCAATTTTCCGGCATTCCCCTGGCAAATTCTGCCAACATCCTGCCGACCAAACCGGGATTAGTTCCCGTGCTTTTTGCCTTAGGTGTTCTTGCTGCTGCCACTCCCAGGCATAATCAGTTGCTTCAATTTGACTCAAAAATCCATCGCCAAGAAAGGCAATTTCTTGTTTTTTGGTTTGTTCTTGAAGGACTAGGGGTAAAATCACCTCATTGTCAGGAGCCATTGTTTGTTTTAGGCTATCCATTCCAAAATAAGGATGAATTCCTTTTTGAAAATTGGACCAAAAGGAATTCATCTCCTTTTCTGATTCTGTGTCTAAAGCTTCCTGATCTCGCATGATGAGATTTTTCGCTTCAGTCCTTGGAGCAGATCTGAATACGATCACTCGCTTTCCCAGGCTAGCATATTTTTCCAGGTCATTTTGGGTACCTCCCAGATTTTCCCAAACAAGCACCCAATCAAATAAGGCCGTCGAATGAGGCATGTTTTCAAATTCAGGTTCGGTGCCCAGGCAAAGTATCGGGAATAGTTCAGTGTATGCTTCTAGCTCAGGTGGAGTCAAAGGTTTTGTCTCATTTTCAGCATGTGCTGTAAGCCCTTTGAAGTTTTTTTGCAAGGCTAGTTTTCGCTGTAACCAAACGTAATTTATCTGCTCCGGTAACTGCGCTTTGAATTGGGACCACCATTGATGATATTCTTTTAAAGGCGGAGTACTCAGAGGAGCATCAATGCTTTTTGATTGGAGCAATATTTGGTGAATGTACCAATTTTGGAAGGCCTGAGGCCATGAGTGTGGACTGTTTTCGGCGAGGGTCTTCAGTAAGTTTTGTTCTAATGCTGAGCGTTGTAACCAAAAGCGTTGCCAGTCATAAAAAGCAGCAAAATCGAGCATGTTTTGTTGTAAACTAGTCAATTGTTGCTGTACCTGGCTTAGGTATTGTTTTCGTTTGTTCAAGGTTAGCATTTTGTTGTCCAACCTTAGGTCTAATAGTTCTGCGGCATTGAGCTCAGCCAACAATTCATCCATTTCTTCCTCAAGCTCAGCGATTTGAAATTTTGGCACCAAGACGGGCAATACCGATTTGGCATTCAGTCGCAATTGTTCTTCTTGAATAAATTGGCCAAGTTCAAGGTGTCCGTTTTTTAAAGTATTTTCAAAAGACTCCAGCGCTAATTTTACGGGTGCAATAGACCGTGTTTTTTCCAGGACAGGCCATACAAAAGTAAACCAGCCTAAATGCTCAAACTTCCTTTTAAGTGATTCGTAATTTTGGATCAGTTGTTTATATGCTCCTATTGCCGATTTCCCTTGAGCGGAAAGGGATCCATACCATTTGATTTTGCCCAGTTTTGCATGCAAAAATGACGCCCCGTATTTGCTCGTATTGTCCTTGATTTGGTCCAGTAATTGATCCGTTTCCAGCAAAAAAACCTGGGTATGTTGCTCAAAGTGTTGGCGTAGTAAGCGTCCATACTCCTCGATGTGCTGGTTGTATTTCTGCGCCAGGGTGTAGAACCTCACCTGGTATGCGCGCAATTTTTCCTGGCAAAAACGTTGTGCTGTTTTTTCGTCTTTTTTTAGAAAAATTTGAGGATGTAATTGTTGCAAAGGATGGTCAAGTTTTTGCACCAAGTGGTACAAAGATTGTGCTTGTTCCATCAAAATGGTGAGCTGTTTGTATTCTTCATAGGTAAAATCATAAGTTTCCTGGGAAATTGTAATATTCAGCAGTGCCTTTCCAGGTTGGGCCTGGTTGCTCCAATACAAACCTAACAATGCGGGCCAGCTCAGGTTACCAAAAACTGGTTTGCGTACAGCCTCATACATTTTGTTCAAGCGCAATCGGCATCGTTCCAATTTGTCCAGGTTGAGCTCAAAATCGCTTGCTTTTGTTTTTTTGGGTAATTTCCCCTTTATCGAATTTTGCGCATTGATATCGAGTAACAATTTTTTGCTTAGAGCGGTGGCGCTTTGATGGACAACATAGAAATCTGCTACCTGGTGTTCTTCTAGCCTGTCCCTGAAAGCTGCTGCCTGTCCAGAGTCATTCAAGAGCATTAAGCATTTTTCCCCATTTACCAGTGCACTTAAAGCAAGTTGCTCAACAAAATGAAACTGTTCGAGTGCGGTCCATCCTTCAATTTCAATCCGGGTTTGACCGAGTATCATTCGCCACGCTTGGGCCTGTTTGGGATTCAATTCAATTGTGCTTGATCTTAGCATCATTTTGCAATAGATTTTACAACTTGCTGCAACATTGTTTTACTTTTGGACCAAATATAGTATTAAACCAAGATTGAATCAAAAAATGATACCTAACATTGCGGTGATATTGACTGATCCTCAACAACGGATTATTTGGGTTAATGATGATTTTACCGCTATTACAGGATATAGCCTAGGTGAAGCCATTGGGCGTATTCCCGGCAAAATACTCCAGGGGCCTAAAACAGAACCCGAAGTCATCGAAAGAATCCGCAAAGCCATTCAGCAAAGAATTCCGTGGCGCGATCAATTGACCAACTACCGAAAAAACGGTGAACCTTATTCTTGTAAACTGGTCATCCATCCTGTATTCGATCGAAATCAGGAACTTACTAATTTTATAGCATTTGAAGTAGACGGCAGCATGGTATCGGATGAACTGGACATCCCTTTAATGAACTTAAACGAAAAATACCGCTCCAGTAGCCTGCGCAGCATCGATGAAATAAAATTATACGATCAGCTTAAACAGCTGCTGGAAACAGATAAATTGTACCTGAATCCCGAACTCAGCCTAAAAATGGTTGCTGATTTGCTGAACACAAACACCAAATATTTATCGCAGGTTGTCAATCATCAGGCTGGCATCAATTTCCAGCAATTCGTCAATTTGTACCGGGTCAAAGAGGCAAAGCATAAAATCGTGAAAGAATCTTTGAGTAACCTTACTTTATATGGTATTGCCTTACAATGTGGTTTTAAAAACAAATCGACGTTTTACAAAGTCTTTAAAGAAGTAACTGGTTACACCCCCAAAGATTTTGTACGAATCAATCGTTGAAGCAATTTTAGGTCATGAGCCTATCTAGCGCCTATTGTTGCTTGCCATTTTTATAATTGTACTCCAGGTTTATTTTTCCATTTTCATCGTAATACCGAAAGAGGCCATCCAATTTGCCATCTTTATAGTTGATCTCTTTTTGAATTCCCCCACTTCGGCTGTATTCCTTGTAAACGCCATCCAAAATACCATTTTTATAGGTGGATTCTTGAACCAAATTCCCATTTGTGAATTTTGCTACTTTCCCGTGCAGTTGATTGTTTTTGTAACTTGCTCTGAGTGAAATTTGTCCAAATCCATCAAATTCAACGTAAGGGCCGTTGTATTTGCCATTTACGTAACTTGCAATTTTTGCTGGATAGCCTCCTTCACCCTGATAAATCACCCAAGTCCCGTTTTTGAGTCCTTTGGCATCAGTAATTCCCTCTTCTAATATGTTACCTGTTGCGTCCTTTTTGACGGCTATTTGATTTTTTGTTCCTGGGATCACTTCCATGTTGAACAACGCATCTTTCTCAATGGCATCACCATTGGTTGAAGATTGATTTTGCTGTGTATCAGCTCCAGAATTACAGGCCGCAAACAAAATCATAAAGCACAAAAAGGCAGGATAAACTTTCATTTTTTTCAATTTCGTCGAGCAAAGAAATCTATTTTAGGGCAAATTGAGAACAAAGAGTTCAGCTCTCCATTTCCGAGCTGGTCGAACCAAATCAATTGATGTATTTTAAAATCTTAAAAATCAATTATTTGTAAAAAAAAATTACCGCAAACTAAAAAAATAAAAATTTTTTCGGCTCTAGATTAGTCTAGTTTCGCGAGGTTCAATATTTTTGCAGGACATTGC
>JAAFHQ010000111.1 GCA_013298445.1 Chitinophagales bacterium
GTCAATCCCCACTCCAATTATTGCTTTGGTGAAGGTGGAGCTGGAACTTACTCCGACGGCAAATTGTACACCCGCTCCCACAAGCGCGGCACCATCGACAAGGCCATGCAACTGCTGGTTGAGCACGGTGCTTCGTCTGAAATCCTGATTGACGCCCACCCCCATATTGGTTCCAATAAACTGCCCAACATCGTGGCGAACATCCGGGCCACCATTGAGCACTACGGTGGGGAAGTCCATTTCGACAGCTATGTTACCGATTTTATCCTGCATCAGGGACGGATGCTGGGGGTAGTGGTCAATGAAAAGCAGGAATACCGAGGCGAGGCCGTCATTTTGGCCACCGGCCACTCTGCCCGCGACATTTATTACCTATTGCATCGCCATCAAATTGCCATCGAAGCGAAACCTTTTGCCTTGGGCGTTCGCATCGAACATTCCCAACAGCTCATCGACCGCATCCAATACCACCTGCCCGAGCGAGGTGAACATTTGCCAGCGGCCAGTTACAAGTTGGTGACTCAGGTGGCTGGGCGGGGTGTTTTTTCATTTTGTATGTGCCCGGGTGGCTTGGTAGTACCTGCGGCAACAGCGCCCGGGGAAATTGTGGTGAATGGCATGTCTTTGTCGCGCCGTGACTCACCCTACGCCAATTCGGGAACCGTTGTGGCCATTGAAGTCGAAGATCTGTTGCCCTTTGCCCAGCACGGCGTTTTTGCTGGACTGGAATTCCAGCGCAGTGTGGAACAAGCCATGTTCAATTTTGGCGATGGGAGCCAAAAAGCGCCAGCGCAACGTTTGACCGATTTTGTCAAAGGAAAAATATCGAGTACGCTACCCGCCTCCTCTTACATCCCAGGCCTAGTGCCCGCTCCCTTGCACGACTTGTTGCCTGCTGCCATTTATAGTCGACTGAAACAAGGGGTAGCCGATTTTGGCCGCAAAATGAAAGGGTATTATACCGAGGAAGCCAATGTGATTGGCACCGAAAGCCGAACGAGCTCTCCAATCCGGATTCCACGCAATGCCGAAACGTATATGCACGATGGGGTGCAGGGCTTGTTTCCTTGTGGCGAAGGGGCAGGATATGCTGGTGGGATCATTTCAGCGGCGATGGATGGACAGAATGTGGCGAAAGGGGTGAAGGGGTTTATTTCAGCCTGATGCTTAGCACATTCAAACCTGACATCATCAATGGCAGTTAAATAAAAGATCAATTGAATAGGTGCAACCAACCCAAAGGTGGAATAGTCTTTCCTCCGATTGATTCTAAATTTTGCAATCCTATCAATGGAGAATCGTATGAAAAAAAACTATTTGCTGCTGACTTTTTGTTTGCTGATGGGTTTCCAACTTAATGCTCAAACCCTGAGTCCTGAAAAAATTGGGCTCAAATCCTACTCAATCGCTTCCAAAGAACTTGGCACCATCAATTATTATGTTAGTGCCAATAAAATTGGGAACAAAAAACCGATTTTGCTCTACATAGATGGCTCAGGACCTTATCCTCTCTTTCAATATACGCCCAAAGGTACTGGAAGTACAATTGTTCTTGATTTTCGGAGCCTTTCTAATGACTACCACTTGGTGATGATTAGTAAGCCCGGTGTGCCATTTGTGGATTCGGTTAAAAACGACCCAGCCTCCGGTTTCCCAATTTACCCCGCTCCAACTGAATATACTCAACGATTATCGCTTGATTGGAGGGTAAAGTCTGCCAACCTGGTTTTGAATAAAGTATTAAAAGACTTACCCATTGATAAAGGTAAGATAGCTGTATTGGGTTTCTCAGAAGGTTTTCAAGTTGGGGCTAAACTGGCAACCCTCAATAAAAACATCACTCACTTACTCCTGTTCGTGGGCAATGGCCTCACCCAGTTTTATGACTTTATCATTCACAACCGTATGGATGCTCAAAAAGGACTCATTTCAGAAGAACAAGCTCAGCGTAATATCGAAGACATTCAAATCGCCATCAAAGATATTTATGCACACCCTTCTGCAACCGATAAGGAATGGTATGGCCATTCTTACCTGCGTTGGAGTTCATTCTGCAATCATAATCCCAGTGAGAATTTGCTCCAACTCAATATTCCCATTTATGTGGTGGGGGCATCCAATGACCATAACTCGGCAGTTTTAGGAACAGATTACCTCTATCTGGAAAGTATTCGGCTGGGTAAAACCAATCTTACCTACAAAGTCTACCCTTATGATCACTCGTTTAATGAAATGTTGAAAAATGACAGTGGTCAGGTGATTGGAGCAAAAAACCATTTGCAAGAGGTCATGCAGGAAGGCTTGAGTTGGTTGAAAAAGCGTTGATTGTGGCGTAAACAGGGAAATCAAGTCGATCTTAAGCCCCAGCATTGTCGTAGCCGTAGTAGAAAGGGGAGCCTTTGGGTTTAAAAACAAGAATTGCTCCCTGTCCAAAAGAGACAAGGAACAATTCTTGTTTTTAAACCTTCTCGCTCAGCCCCTCAGAACCAAGCATGGCTATTTTACCCCACAGCTTCCAATTCTGGCTTCTGCTTCAGTTCAACCTTTTTGGGAGCATCCTTGATCGCCGCCTGCGTCGCCGCCAGGCGTGCGATAGGCACCCGGAAAGGAGAACAACTCACATAATCCAGACCACTACGGTGGAAGAACTCTACGGAAGCAGGGTCACCGCCGTGTTCGCCACAAACACCCAATTCCAGATCGGGCCGCACCGAACGTCCTTTTTGTACCGCCATTTGTACCAGCATACCTACCCCTTTTTGGTCGATAGATTGGAATGGGTCTTTTTCGTAAATGCCATTTTTCAGGTAATGAGGCAGGAATTTGCCTGCGTCGTCACGCGAGAAGCCCAAAGTCAATTGAGTAAGGTCGTTGGTACCGAATGAGAAGTACTCGGCCTGACTGCCCACGCTATCCGCGATCAGTGCTGCACGAGGGGTTTCGATCATGGTGCCAACCAGATAGTGGACCCTATCTTTACGCTCCGCAAAAACCATTTCCGCGGTGCGGCGAATGACTGCGGCCTGCGCATTGTATTCTCGTACGGTACCAATCAATGGAACCATAATTTCCGGTTTCACCACAATCCCTTGGGCCTGTATATTGAGCGCAGCTTCAATAATCGCCCGAGTTTGCATTTCCGTTATTTCGGGATAGGTAATCCCCAAACGGCAGCCCCGGTGGCCCATCATTGGGTTGAATTCTTCCAATTCTTCTACGCGCATCTTGATTTTGCCTAGTGATACCCGCATTTCCTGTGCCATTACTTGTTGACTGGCTTCATCGTGCGGTACAAACTCGTGCAATGGAGGATCAAGCAGGCGGATGGTTACGGGCAGGTCGTGCATTTCGCGGAAGATGCCTTCGAAGTCGCTGCGTTGCATGGGCAACAATTTGGCCAGGGCTTTGCGGCGTCCAAATTCATCGTCAGCCAGGATCATTTCCCGGACCGCACGAATACGATCTCCTTCAAAGAACATGTGCTCAGTGCGGCAAAGGCCAATACCCGTAGCACCGAATTCGCGAGCGATCACGGCTTCCTCTGGTGTATCGGCATTGGCGCGTACCTCCATGCGGCGGTATTTGTCAGCCAGGGCCATCAAGGTGCCAAAGTCGCCACTCAGTTCTGCATTTTTGGTGGTGATTTGGCCATCGTACACTTCACCTGTAGAGCCATTGAGTGAAATCCAGTCTCCTTGGTGCCAGATTTGCCCATCAATAGTCATGGTGCGGCTTTTGTAATCCACGTGGATCGCACCAGCGCCAGATACGCAACATTTACCCATGCCACGGGCCACTACAGCGGCGTGTGAAGTCATACCACCACGAGCGGTGAGGATACCTTTGGCCACACTCATGCCCCGCAGGTCTTCGGGCGAGGTTTCCAGGCGCACCAAAATCACGGCGTGACCATGTTTGGCCCATTCTTCAGCATCTTCGGCAAAAAAGACAATTTGCCCAGTGGAAGCGCCAGGTGAGGCAGGGAGGCCACGCGCCAATACCCGTGCATTGCTCATGGCCTGAGTGTCGAAGATAGGGTGCAACAATTCATCCAATCGGTGGGGGTCTACCCTCAGCAAGGCGGTCTTTTCATCAATCATCTCTTGCTCCAGCATTTCCATAGCAATCCGCACCATGGCGGCTCCGGTGCGCTTGCCATTGCGGGTTTGCAACATCCATAGTTTTCCTTCCTGAATGGTGAATTCTACGTCCTGCATGTCTTTGTAGTGGTTTTCAAGCATCGTTTCTGCTGTTACCAACTGTTGGTACACTTCGGGCATAATTTCTTCCAGAGAAGGGTAATTGTTGCGGCGTTCTTCTTCACTGACACAAGCCAGTTGAGCCCATCGGCGTGAGCCTTCCAGGGTGATTTGTTGGGGGGTACGAATCCCTGCAACTACGTCTTCACCCTGGGCATTGACCAGGAATTCACCATTGAAAAGGTCTTCACCAGTGCCTGCATCGCGGGTGAAAGCTACACCTGTAGCGCTGGAATCGCCCAGGTTGCCAAAAACCATGGCCTGCACGTTGACCGCAGTACCCCAGGATTCGGGGATGTCGTTCAATTCGCGGTAAACCCTGGCCCGGTTGTTGTTCCAACTTTCAAATACGGCAACTACAGCACCCCAAAGTTGTTCCCAGGGATCGGTAGGGAAATCTCGGCCCAAACGGGCGCGGATCAAGGATTTGAAGCGTTGAACGAGTTCGCGCAAATCATTGGCATCCAAATCTGTATCTAGTGTGACGCCGCGCTCATCTTTGAGCATGTCAATGATGACTTCGAAGGGATCGTGGTCTTCTTTGGAGACGGGTTTTAAGCCCATGACCACGTCGCCATACATTTGCACAAAGCGTCGGTAAGAGTCCCAGGCAAAACGTTCATTGCCAGTCTTGCGGGCCAGACCTTCCACGGCCCGATCGTTGATGCCCAAGTTGAGGATGGTGTCCATCATGCCTGGCATGGAGGCACGTGCCCCGGAACGTACGGATAGGAGTAGCGGATCATCGTCGTTGCCAAAAGTTTTTCCCATTTCTTTTTCCAGCAAGGCAACTCCCGCTTCAACCTCAGCTTTGATGAGGTTCAGTACGGTATCCTTGCCTTTTTTGGTGTATTCGGTACAGGCTTCGGTCGTAATGGTAAATCCGGGGGGAACCACAATTCCCAAACGGCACATTTCGGCTAGATTAGCGCCTTTTCCACCGAGTAAATTCTTCATGGAGGCTTCGCCCTCCGTCCTGGAGGCGCTGAAGACGTAGACATACTTCTGTTGCATAGCTTGACAAATGATGTAGTCTGATTAATGATATCGATGCTCAAGCTACCTGGTTTACAAATCTTAAAAAAGGAGGGATGTCATGCGAAAAATTGAATAAAGTCAGTACATTGTCCAGGCAATTTAATGATCAAATCCTCGACATGAAAGCCATCATGGACCTCATCGGTCGAATGTGTATTTCGCTGATTTTTTTTTATGAAGCCTACGACTCCATTGTGTATGCAAAGGCAACCAAGGAGATGATGACCGATTATGGTTTATTGTGGCGACAAGACCTGGTCTTTTATGGAGCTATAGTGGCTTTGGTATTGGGCAGTATTTTAGTACTGATTGGGTATCGGGCCAGTCTGGGCGCGTTTTTGTTGCTGGCCTATTGGATTCCTGTAACCCTGATTGTACATTCGTTTTGGAATGATGCGCCGGAACTGCGGCGGATGGAATCCATTCAATTTATGAAAAATATCGCCATTGCCGGGGGCCTGCTTTCAGTACTGGTCAATGGGAGTGGCAAAATTAGCATTAGGCGCCTTTTTGCTACTTTTCGGGTACGGAATGCCTAATATTTATCTAAAGGGGTAGGAATTTATTTTTTTCATATATAAAACCCTTTTCTCTGTTTTTTTGTATCTTTACGAGTACCCGATCGAATTTAAATCGTTCATTCAGGATATTTACTTCTAAAAAAGTGACAAACGTGATTAAGGCAATAATCGTTGAAGACGAGATTAAAGGAAGGAATAATCTCAAGAATTTGCTCAAACAACACTGTGAGCAGGTTGAAATCATTGGGGAAGCCGGAACCAACTCGGAGGCTTTGGTACTGTTGTCTGATGAGACCATAGAGCCCGATGTTGCCTTTTTAGACATAAGCCTTCCCGACGGACTGATATTTCAAATGCTCAGTCAGTTGGAAAATTTAGATTTTGAGATTATCTTTGTCACAGCTTACGAAGAGTACGCCATCAAAGCCTGTGAATACAGCTCGATTGGCTACATTCTGAAGCCGATTGACCCCGACGCGCTAAAAGAAGCCGTCAGTCGGATTCGTATCCGCACCAAAAACCAAATGGATAAGCGCCTGGAAATTTTCAGCGCTTATTACAACAACCCCAATGCTTTTTCAAAAATGAGCATATCTGCTGTAGACGGCATCTACTTTGTCAACATCAAAGACATTGTACGCTTCGAAGCAGAAGACAATTATACCCACATCTACCTCAACAGCAGTGAAAGAATCACTGCATCCCGCACAATCAAATCATACGAAGATTTGTTAGCTCCCTTCAATTTTTACAGGGTACACAAACGGCATGTGATCAATTTGAACTACATGCGCAAGTTTGTGAAAGGAGAAGGAGGCTTCGTGATTATGGATGACAACATCAAGATCGAAGTTTCCCGTCGGCGTCGACCTGCATTTATGGAACAACTCCGCAGATTACAGGAAGGGCCGGTGCAGTAGGCACAAAAATTGAATTTTTTCATTTTTTTTGCCTCAAAAAATCTCTTAAAAACTTAGCTTTGGCAGGGTTTGTAGCTTGCATACAAGTTTGTGTCTTGTAGTTGTATGTACAACTTCAGGACAAATTGACGTTTATTACTTGGTACTTTGGGGTAGTGTTCTTAACTTTCGCAATAGGAACCGATTTAAGCAATTTTTTATCCCATAAAACGCACTCATATGGGAAAACCAAAAGATGAAAAAAAGAACCTGGACGACCTGAAAAAAGACCTTAAAACCGTCAAGAAAGAGGATATGAAAAAGATCACTGGCGGTAAAAAGGATGGGAAGAACTGGAACAACGGCTGTGGGGGAATTATCCCGCAATAGTCGGCGTTTCCAATGTCCGAACGCTGTTCTTACTAAAGGAAAAACCTCCTGTAGGCATTTGCCACAGGAGGTTTTTCTATTTTATTGGCCATTACGGCTTAAAGCTTGACGAAGGATGCGCGTTGCCCATCCTGGGTAATGAGCCAATACCGGCCCGTACCAAGGTTTTGCACATGCAGTTCGCTACGTGTGCTACTTTCTTGCACCATTCTGCCCACAGCATCATAGATGCGGATACGGGTCGATTCGTTCAAACCCATCAGATAAAGCCTTTCTCTTACCGGGTTTGGGAAAAACTGCAATTCACGGTAATTGATGTCTTGCGTTGCAGTCATGGTACTTACCGTGAGGTTGATCACCTTACTTTCTTTCAGCTCGTCGACGTCGTCCCAGGTTTTTGCCTTCAATTTGTGCACGCCCAGGGGGAGGTTGTTGAGGGTGATGGCATAAGGTGGCTGACCGTCTTCACCCACTTTTATATCGTTCAGATAGAGCTCCACCCTGATGATTTCTCCATCGGGATCATTTGCATTCAAGCGGACTGTCAAAGGAGTACTTCGTAGGATCGTGGTATCTTTGCTTGGATTTTGGAAGCTCAGATTGGGTGGTGCATTGACAATTACTGCTACTG
The DNA here is from genome assembly GCA_013298445.1 of Chitinophagales bacterium. Classification (GTDB taxonomy): domain Bacteria; phylum Bacteroidota; class Bacteroidia; order Chitinophagales; family Saprospiraceae; genus Haliscomenobacter. Next base: position 7,739 of record JAAFHQ010000111.1, read on the forward strand.
GTGAGGAGGTGCTGGATGCCCCAAAATTGTCAAAGGCCTTGGCTGCATAAATGTAGGGACCAGAGCTTAAGTTGTTGACAATGAAAGTGAAAGGAGAGTCGAGGTCTTCTCCCAATTTTTCGCCATTTTGCCAAAACTCCACTCGACCTACAACACCATCCACATCGCTGGTATTTGCTTGTAAGGTCAAAACACTTCCTGGCGTAAATTTCGCACCAGTGACAGGGCTGGCAATGCTCACAATGGGCGGGGCATTGATGATAAAACTAAGGGAACTTGAAGCTGCAATACCTCCCAAGTTATCAGTTGCCCGGGCAAAAAAACTGAAATTGCCATAAGTGTTGGCAGTGTATTCGTATTCATAAGGCGCAATACTGTCCTCCGCTACTTTGGCATTGTTCAGGTAAAATTCCACCTTTTTTACATTGCCATCGGGGTCAGTTGCGCCTACCTCTAAATTCAAGATAGAAAACTGAGCGTAAATATTGCCATTGCGGGCTCCTCCGATTTGAACCACGGGCACTGCATTTACCAATACCGCTGCTGGTGTAGAGACTCCCGAGCCTCCTCGCGAATCAAAGGCTTGAACGGCAAAAAAATAAGGGCCTGGAGTCAAGTTACTCAAGGACAAGGAGTAAGGCGCAATCGAGTCTTCGCCAACTTTGACTCCATTTTGTAGAAAGGCTACTTTGCGGACGGCATCGTCGGTATCTCCTACTCTGGCTAGCAAAATGAGGTTGCCGGTACCATGAAAAATACTGTTGTTGGTTGGAGAGCTCAAAAAAGCAAAGGGCTGAGCATTAACGGTAATTGAGATCGCACTGGACACTTTAGAAGCCCCCTTGTTGTCGAAAGCTTTTGCGGTAAAGCTGTAAACACCCGGAGGTGTAAAACCTAGCTGATAATCAAAGGGCGCATCACTAGCCTCTCCGATTAGTTGCCCATCCTGGTAAAACTCTACTTTGTCAATGCTACCATCTGGATCACTGGCACTCGCTGTTAAGCTGATGGATTGACCCTGTTGGAAAATGGTGCCATTGGCAGGAGCGGTTAGGTTTACACTTGGCGCAAGGTTTTGAGCAGGACATAAATAGACGCATAATAGTGCTGGGAACAGTGCACTAAAGTTCTTGGTGTGCATAAAATTTGTTTTTGGTTTGAGGTCAGGAGATAAGGGGTCTCATGCCTCTTTGTCATAAATCTATGACGCAATTTACAACAGAAAATTAAAACCTTAAATAGCTGAATATTTTGTATAAGAGAAAAAATAAAATCCTAATTGATAAGTACAAGATTACTAAGGGAAGAGAGAAAGTATTGAAAAAAAAAGAATGTGTTTAGGTCAAATGCGAAGTCTGCCCTATATTTGCAAGCAGCAAAAAGGGTTTCCTATCCGTTTTCAGGATACAGAGCCTGTAAGGACCAATGTATTTGCTTGCAGCCAACCCAAAATGACTAATTATGCTCGCTTATTTATCAAAAATGGTACCTATGTTGTGCCTCTTGCTGGTGATGCAAGCGTGCAATACGGACAAAACCGAGTCCCCGGTTTTGGATACCGAAATTGAAAAGGAATACGAACTAGACTTATGGGAAAACCTGAGCAATCAAACGCGAATCTTCCAGATCAGAGCCAATACCATCAAAACCCAGGATTGCCTGAATTATTTCATCGAAAGTTCAATCAACCGTACTGGGAATAACATAGAAATCAATTTGGGTAAACCTCAGATTCCCAGTGTTTGTGAACGTGGTATTGGCACAGCAAAATCCAGCCTGGATTTAGGAACTATTTCAAACGGGGTGTATCCCTTTACCATTAAACTTGGGCAAATTGTACCCAGTACCGGACGTTTGGTGGTCAGTAGTGGCAGCTTTTTTTTGTCCATGCCTACTCCCATTGGTTTCAGGATCATTCACAATACCCTACTGCGCGTTCCAGATAACACCATTTGGGGGTACATCGGTTATGATGCGGTTGCTCAACCAGTAGTGGTGCAGTTTTTTAATGACCTGGCAAACATTAGCCAAACCAACGATTTGCCTAAAGGCTATTACGGCTATTTTAATTTATTGGAAAATGGTTCCATTGAATTGGGCAATGCCCAGGTTTCTACCGACCGACCCATTCAACCCATTGTACGCCGATTTGCAGCCAACGAAAATGACCTGGAAAAACTGATCCAAACCTATCGGGATAAATATGGGCAATCAATTCTGATTCGTTTGCGGAATACGGCGGGTAAGGAATACTAACTACTCAGCTCGACGGTATTTTTCTTTTTGGTAGGCGTTTCCTTCAACTCAAAGTTGAAGCCTTGGTCGACCAATTTATTGTAGCGCTTGCGGTCAAATTTGTACAGTTTGGCGGGTCGGTGGGCAACACCTTCCTGGGTCTCATCACAGTCCACCAATAAATTCATCGACAGGATTTTTTTGCGAAAGTTGCGTTTGTCCAGAGGGCAACGCAGGATGGCTTCGTAAAGGTGTTGCAACTCGGTCAAGGTAAATTTAGGCGGCAACAATTCAAAACCAACCGGACGGGTTTTGACCAACCATTTTAAGCGTTGTAAGCAGGATCCCAGGATCGCATCGTGGTCAAAAGCAAGATGCTGCAACCCATTTACTGTATGCCATTGCGCCTGTAACGCAATGGAGGAAGGCTGAATGGTATAATTGTCGATTTTGATCAATGAAAAGTAAGAAATGGTGATGACGCGCCCAAAAGCGTGGCGATTGACCGAGCCAAAGGTGTGTACTTGCTCCAGGTATACGTTGGTAAGTCCCGTCAATTCTGACAAAACCCGTTTTGCAGCAGCATCAAGATCCTCATCGGTTTTTACAAAATAGCCTGGTAAGGCCCATTCTCCAATGTGTGGTTCTTCCCCCCGTTTGATCAGCAAAACCTTTAAATCACCTTCGTCAAAACCAAAAATAACGTTGTCTACAGTGAAGGCCGATTTGAAGTAATTGTCAAAATTTGTCGCCATTGCTTTGGTAAAATTGTTGCAGTACAGTTTGGCCAAACAAATTATAAAACATCCACAGGAAAACCAAATAAAGAGAGGGTAATTAGTGTAAAAAATGCACTAAGGGGCGATAAAAAAATAAGTGATCATTTTGCCAGAGGATTAGATAAGTAAACGTTTCATTTCAAGTGTCTTATTTAATCCTCTGGCTCAAGAAAAATGATCACTTATTTTTGCCCCACTACTAAGGAACTGCAAACGTTTTTTCAGGTCGCAAATTTGTATCCAACGCCACGAATGGAATGAAAATGGCGGGGATTTTTGGAATCACCTTCAAAGTTGCGCCGGAATTTAAGAATGAAGTTATCGATGGTACGAGTACTGGGATAAACGTCGTAGCCCCAGACCGATTGGAGGATTTGCTGACGGGAAACCACCTCATTGCGGCGATCGATCAACAATTTTAAAAGCATGGCTTCTTTTTTGGTCAAAACAAAACGTCCCAAGATGCCATCGGCTTCAAAAGTGATAAAATTGATGCGATTTGGCCCGAATTCAAAAATTTCGG
>JAAFHQ010000113.1 GCA_013298445.1 Chitinophagales bacterium
TATACACCAATTTCCCCTTCGCTTCGGGTGCAGTATTGGTCAAGATGATCCGGCGCACGGGTTTACTGTCCCATTTGGTTTTGAAGCTGCTGTACTCCATACCCTCGGTGGAAGGCAATTCGGTCATTGCGGTCCATTTTTTGGCATCGTAACGCAGGGTCATGCTCAGGAACCCATCCGAAATGATGATTTTGCCTGCTTCAACGAGGTTTACATTTCCAACGGTCATAAAAACCTGTTGCAGCGATTTGGGTTTTTGTTTGAGTAGGTATTCGTCGGTAAGTTCTACCTCGTCCTGATTGCGCTTGAGCAGAACGGTGCGATTCCAGCTTTGGATGCCAGCTTCGGCAGGGTAAGCACTGGCAATGTCCATACTCATTCCACTTTCTTTAGGCGTCATGACCCGACTGACATTTTTTGCCGCAAATTCCTGGCCGCTTTTTTGCCCCAAACCATTGATGATTGGCAGGTTGTGGTGCTCTGATTGAGTGAACCACAATTCATAGCGCTTGCTCGAAAAAGTGCGAGCCGTATAATTTCCTCGCCCTGCGTCCACAATCATGGGTTTGCCGTTGAGGTAAATGATGAAGTCTCCTACATCGTTGTGGTTGTGGCTTTCGGCGTTGTGTCCACCATGTGCGGCCAGATACATGCCGCTGGCATTGCGGGTGGTCATCACCTGGATGTCGGCAAACCAGGCATCCGGTGCAGGCGTGTAGCTGAAATTGTTGTTGGCCAGTTGTACTACGCTCAAGATGTTGTTGAGCCTACGGGGCCGTTGGTAACCGGAAACAGCAGTTGAAGCAGCAGGGAAAGTTTTGAAAGCCCATTGGCCGAATTGTACCATCGTTTCATCTTTGATGGCTTTTCCAAAACGGTAAAGCATTAGGCCATCAGGGGTAAGTTTAGGATCGGCATCGGCAAAGTTGACGAAGTAATTGTCGGCAATGTGCGTCTTGTACACATACGAGGCCATTTTTTTGATCAAAGGATCGCCATAAATGTCAATTTTTCCATTAGTGGCGTTGGTGTAGAGTTCCAAACAGTCGTAAACAGAGGCTCCTGCGGCAAACCAGTAACTTGGGCCTTCGTCACAGCCACCATCATCTCCCAGACTGTTGATGTAGCGATCGAGGCCGCGCATGCTGTAGTGGAGCATTTCAGCGCGCTGTTTCTCGTCTTTTTCCAGCAACAAAATGGCAGTAATGTAATTAGACATGATCCAGGGGTTCCAGTTGTTGACTGGCTTGGTTTGGCTCATCCAACTGTATTTGTCCCCATTTTTGGCCATAGGAGTAAAGATGCGCTGCTTGGTTTCGTAATAAATGCGGCTACGCAGGAGGCGATTGATTTTGTCCAGTTTTTCCCCTACAAAATAGTCTGTTAAGGCCAACACAGCGGCGGTTTCAGCGGCGAATAGATCGACCACTGGGTTTTCAACATCGGGTAGTCCTGTGCTGCTAATGTGTGCTGGAACGCCCCAATAGCTTTCTTCACAAATGGACCAGACCCCATTCATGATCGCTTCGGTGAAACGCCCCTGGTTTTCGATGCTTTCAGCGAGTACCAGATTCATCAAGGCGTTGCGTTTGCCAAAAGAAAGATTGCCATGTTGTTGCCGATCACCGGAGCGCACAAAATCCAGGGACATTGTGGCCGAAATTGGCTCGAATTTATACTTGAGGGTAGTTTCGCCCGTTTTGATCAGTTTGTTGAAAATTGAATCGGGGAGTTTTTTGCGCCATTCTTCGGGCGTTAAAGGATAAGGCTTCCACTGGTTTTTGGGGACCAAAGATTGTTGTACGGCCAGCAGATTGTATTTGTTGGCCAGGATGTTGCGCTGGACGACCTGTGCAAAAGACAGGTGGATACAAACCAGCGAAAGGAAGAGCACAAAGTAGGTTCTCATTGCAGATGTCGGTTTAAACGTTTTGAGGATAATACTAGCGAGCCAATCGTTGTAATTCTTTTTTGCCCAAGGCTCGATCAAAGACTGCGAGGCCACCAATTTGGCCTTTAAAAAAATTACCCATACCCCTTTTTAATAATACGGCTCCAACTGTAAAATCTGAGCCATTATTGCCCATGCCATTAGGAAAATAATAGGGATTTTTGCTTTGGATCAAACCATTGGGATATCCTTCAAATCCCTGGGTATGTTCGATCAGTTCGGGTTTACGGGCTTCAAAAATGCCATCTACATAGGACTTCATGTAGCGCCCATCATAGGTAAAGGCAATGCATACCCACTGATTGGCCGGAACCTCCTGTTTACTCGCAGAGTAGTCGATGGAGTAGGGGAATGGAGGAGTCGGTTTGCCAGTAAGTGAAATATGCCCACAAACCTGATTTTTGCCATTGTAATGCGGAAGCGACACGAATAAACCATACTGGCGTTTGCCTCCGTCCTGGTATTCATTCCATAATCCACCTATGAAGCCGGTTTGTTCTCCCGTCCATTTTACCCAGGCGAGAACTGTTACACCTTGTTTTGGCCCATAAATGTTCAGCGCGTCGGTTTGTGTACTGGATAGTGATAGATAAGCACCGCTGCCAAATTGGGCCGAATAACCTGACAGCGGCCCTTCATTGAGCCGGGGAATTGTGCCATCCATTTCGGCGAGTGGAAATTTCCCTTTGCCCCATGCTTGGCGGGTTTGGCCTGCTTCTTCCTTGAAGTCCCAAAACGCAACCAAACCTTTAGTGGATTTGAGCTGCTCCGGTTTGTTTTGGGCACTTAAATGTTGATTTTGAACCAACAAAGCCCCTATACCCATCAGTGCAATTACAAACAAATTTCGATTCGTTTTCATCAACTCAACGCTGCTTTTTGAGGTATGGCCCCTGATCATTCCATTTGACTTCGACGTTGGAGATGTACCAGTTTTTACCCCGGTTGTTGTTGCCCTGGTAAAAGAGGTAGGTCCTGCTATTGTCGTCCTGAAAAATATGCGGGTGCCCGGATTCACTGGAATTCCAGGTGCCAGGATCGCCGTTGGTTAAAAAGGGTTTGTTGGACATGCGCTCCCATTTTATCCCATCGCTACTTTTGGCTACACCAATTTGTTGTGGGTCGTTGTTGTAGGCACCAGCATAAAACATGTACAAAAAGCCATTTTTTTCGATGATTGAAGCGCCTTCAATGCAGTTGCCCTCCCAAGGAAGTTCAGGTTTAAGGATAGAAGCTGTACACTGCTGGGTCCACTGATCGCGGTCAAAACTACCCGTTAAAGGCGCGGAAGCTACCCCTTGCATCTGGATTTTGTAATCGATGTCACGGGTGGCAAAATAAAGCAAATACTTGTCCTTGAAAGGAAACACTTCGGCGTCGATGGCGCGGCCACAATTCCAATCCCCGGTGGGGCTAAAAATGGGATTGCTGGCATCCCGGGTAAACTGCAAACCATCTGTGGAAACCGCGTGGCAAATTGCGTCCTTTTTACCATTGCCATAGGTTTGGTAAAAAAGGTGCACCTGACCATTGACGACCAGGGCTGCTGGAGCTGCAAGCCCCTTTTTTTCATACTCGTTGGCTGGGGTGACTTCAGCAACTTTATGCCATTTGTGCAAATCTTTACTCTCAGCAATTCCTACGCCCCAGCCCGGGATGGGATTGGATTGGTCCAGGTAAGATGGGATGGAATAGTACATCAGATAGCGGCCCTGAAACTTGATCACATGGGGATCTTTCGCAAAGGGAATGCCAATGCGGGAAGTATCGCCAAACATCATTTTTGGCGTTTTGGCCGCTGCCTTTTTTTGCCCAAATGATTCAAGTGACAGGCAGGGTAACAGCATTAAAAACAGAAGGACTTTGGAATTCATCTTTGTTTTTTTTATCCAAGACAAATTTAACTTTTCGGTGTAAGGAACGATTAAAAAATAATTTAGTGTTTTGCCTCGCTCTTTGTAGTGTGGCAAAATCACTAAATTAATTTTTCACTTGTTCCTAAAGTTGACGATGACTTTGGCCTTGAGCCCCTAGGCATGGTTCCTTCATAAATAATGTAACCGATTTCCTGTGAGCTTAGTAGTATTTAGCGCTGCTACTGTTTTCACCATTTTTTTCACCTTTCAGGCCAATCTTCAACATCCCTTTCTGCGTAAATCCTTGATTATAATTACTTGATGCCCCTTGCTTTTGGCATCTCCATTGGGTTGAATAGCAATAAATAAGTCAAATCTGCTTTTTGTGAAAAAATAATGCAACCGATTTCATAAATGAAAAAGGATATCTATCTTTGTATGGCCGACGAATATTTTGTGATTTTTTATTTAAACAAACAAACAATGCGAAACAAACAAAAAACATTTCCAGAACTAGGTGGCCTGAGGAGATTTTGCGCCCTAATGCTGATTTTCTTAGGCTTTCTTAGTTTTGTAAATGCTCAAGATGTAACCATTCAAGGAACGGTTACATCGAAGGATGGGAATGAGCCACTCACTGGAGTAAGTATCCTTCTGGTAGGTAGCAGCCGAGGCGCTGTTACGGACATTGATGGGAAGTATTCAATCAGTGCCCCCACCAATGGTACCCTGAAATTTAGCTATACAGGGTACACTGAACAGACCGTTGCCATCAATGGCCAGACTACATTGAACTTAGTACTAGAAATCAACACTTCCGTATTGAATGAAGTGGTCGTGGTGGGGTACGGTACCCAGGAAGCGAAAGATGTGACGGGTGCGGTGACCAAAATCAAGTCCGAGGTGCTCAAAGAAGTACCTGCTCCCAACTTGATCGCCCAGCTGAAAGGGCGTACGGCCGGGGTTTCGATTGTAAACAACAGTTCCACACCGGGTGCTGCAGGTCAAATCCGGATCAGAGGGAACCGGACTTTAACCACGAATCAGGGGTCCAGCGATGCTTTGGATGGCCCATTAATCGTAGTAGACGGGATTCCTTACGGGGGTAGCATCAACGACTTGAACCCTGAAGACATCACCAGTCTCGATATCTTGAAAGATGCATCTGCTACGGCCATTTATGGCTCACGTGGTGCGGGCGGGGTGATTTTGGTGACTACCCGTCGGGGTAAAAGTGGCAAAGCTGTGATCACCTATGATGGGTTTCATGGAATAACCAACATTATGTCCAAGTACAACGTCATGAATGGGGCGGAATATGCCCAATTCAAAAGTGATGCTGCAGCTTACAACCGTTCCAGTTGGCCCAGCAGTGCAGGCACTTCCTCGTACCTGCTTACTCAGCCTGAAAAGGATGCCCTGGCCGCAGGGGTATCCACCGATTGGCAAGATTTGATTTATCGGACAGGTGCCAACTCCAGCCATTTGCTCAGCGTAAGTGGTGGCAGTGAAAGTACCCAATACGGTTTGAGTGGTGGTTATTACCTGGAAGAGGGAGTTATCCCCAATCAGAATTTTGAACGTTTCTCGCTGCGTACAACCATTGACCACCGGATCAGCAAAAGTTTAAAAATCGGGCTCAACACCATGAATACCCTTACGTACTCGAATACGGTAGGTGGTGGTGGTGTGCCCAGTGGTTTGGTACGTTTGACGCCGCTGGCTTCACCTTATAATGCTGACGGTACGGTGAACCTCAATCCAGCCATCGGTTCTATCGATGCAGCTGTGGTTAGCCCACTTACCCTGATCACCAAGGCCAATTCCTTATTGGCCAACAACCGCAGACTCAGAACTTTCAACAGCTTGTACGCTGAACTGAAAATTGTGGAAGGATTGCGTTACCGCTTCAATGCAGGTCTGGATTTCAGACAGGACAATGGCAATGGCTATTCCGGGCCTTTAACTTATGTCAATACCGCAACCGTACAGTCCTCTTCCAACGCTGAAGTGAACAACGCCGAAGCCTGGTCGTACAACTTCCAGCACCTGTTGTACTACGATAAAGTGTTTGCAAAAAAACACAAACTGGGCATTACGGGTTTGTTTGAAGTAACCAAAGATCACAACCAGAGAAGTCAGTTTAACGTAACGGGTATTCCTGCGGATTACATTGCCAATGCCAACTTCGCCTTAGCAGCTGGGCAGCCAACTGCTACGGGTTCCTTCTCTGAAACAGGTCTATTGTCGTTCATGGGCCGCGTGAACTATAGTTTTGCCAGTAAGTACCTGGCAACTCTTACATTCCGCCGCGATGGTTCTTCCACACTTTCTCCAGGCTTCCAGTACTTCAACTACCCAGCCGTGGGTTTGGGATGGACCGTGACAGAGGAAGGTTTTATGAAAAATATAAAAGCGATTTCCAACCTCAAAATCAGAGGAGGCTGGGGCATTTCCGGCAACCGCAACGTAGGGGCATACGCCACTTTGGGAGGTTTGAGCGCAGGCTATTACAATTTTGGCCAGAGTACCGCCGGGCAACAACTCGCCTATTTGGTGACCAGCTTGCCTAGCTCAACACTGAGCTGGCAGTCTACCGACCAGATTGATTTGGGTTTGGAATTTGGCTTGTTCAATGACCGCATCACGGGTAGTGTCGATTATTACCACCAGAAAACCAAAGACATCTTGTTGTCGGTTCCTCTCCCTGCCAGTAACGGGGCATCCTCGACCCTTAAAAACTTGGGTAAAACCGAAGGTAAAGGGATAGAGGTGATGGTAACAACGCACAACATTCAAAAAACCAATGGATTCAACTGGAGCACCGACTGGATTTTCTTCTTTAACCGCGAGAAAATCACTCAATTGACCACACCTGCGGAATTGGAAAACAAAGGCGCAGGCTGGTTTGTGGGCCAACCGCTGACCGTGATTTACGACTACAAAAAAACCGGCATTTGGCAATTGCAGGACTCCATCAACGAGCAGATCAAAAAACAAACTGCTCCGGTACAATATCCTGGCCAGATCCGGATCGAAGACATCAATGGAGATGGCAAGATCGACGCCAACGATCGTCAAATTCTGGGCAATTTCCAACCGCAATGGGAAGGTGGCCTTACCAACCGCTTCAGCTATAAGGGCTTTGATCTTTCTGTAGTCATCTATGCCAGAATGGGTATGAAAGTATTGGCACCCCACCTCACGGCTGATGGTGGTGGCAACGGCTTCCCCTTCTTCAACCAAAGCCGGGTCAACCAGCTTAAGGTGGATTACTGGACTCGGACCAACCCAACCAATGCCTTCCCGGCACCGGATGCAGGTACGGACCGTTTGTTGTTTGGTTCTACCCTGGGTTACCAGGACGGGTCCTTCATCAAGTGCCGTAGCATCAACTTTGGGTACCAACTACCAAGCAGTTTGATGAGTAAAATGGGACTTGCTTCGGCAAGAATTTACCTCAACGCAACCAACCCATTTGTGATCTACTCCCCATTTGTGGACGCGGGCTTTGGTCCTGATCCCGAAGGCAATGGTTATGGTGGCGGGGTCGCTCCAACTGGTGCGGGCGATGTAGGTGCTCCTGGACGCCAAATTAGTGTGAACCTGAATAACCCCGCGTTCAGACAGTTTACGTTTGGCCTGAATTTGAAATTTTAAACTCAAAATTGAATTGACATGAAACTAAAATATAAACTTTTACCAGCAGTGCTTGTACTGTGTGCATTTATAAACAATGGCTGCCAGGGCATTCTGGAGGAGAACCCTCAGGCCTCCATTGTACCTTCTTTTTTTAACAGCCCCTCCGGGGTTTTAGGTGGTATTGCCGGGGTGTACAATGACCTCCGCTCTGCTTGGGGAACCGAAGGTTTTACCAATGAAATGATGGCAGGAACCGACGAGCATTTGGCTGGCGCCAGTGCCAGTGGGATTCAACTGCACAATTACAACGGGATCAACGGAACCAATTTTGGCGCCGCCTGGAGCATTGCTTACACCGATATCAATACCTTGAACGGGGTGTTGGAATACGGTCAAACGATTGATTTGCCCGATGCTACCCGCAAACAATACCTGGCTCAAGCCAAGTTTTTGCGTGGCTTCTGGTATTTTTACCTGGTGCAAACCTTTGGAGATGTACCTTTAAATACCAAGTTTATTACGGTGCCTTCTCAAGCAGCTTCCCGCCAACCAGCTGCACAGGTCTATGAACAAATCATCAAAGATTTGACAGAAGCTGCTACAGATTTACCCGACAAACCCACTGCTCCCTTTCTTGACAAAGCCGCCTGCAAGCCAGTGGCTCAGTTGGTGCTAGCCAAGGCGTATTTGACCCGGGGCTGGTTGAACAACAGTCAGGCAGATTTTACCCAAGCAGCTACCATTTGTGCAGATATCATTGCCAAAAAAGCCACTTATGGCCTGGATCTTTGGGCTAACTACGGTGATGCTTTTGTCCCTGCCAACGATTATGGCAAGGAAACCATGTTTGTGAGTGATCACTCCAAAGACCCTAAGTATGGCTACTATACCGTGGGTGGTGGTGCCTCGGGTGGGGCAGCACAAAACCTTTCGCCCTGGTTTACCAACTGGAATTACCCCAATCTTGGCATCAACTCGTTCAAAAATGCAGCGGGGAACTTGACCAATAATGGTACTTCCACCATGATTCGAGATTCCTATTACGGTCGTCCTTATATCCGCATTCGTCCCAACAGCTACAAGTGGCCTTCTGGTCCCAATGCCGGGAAAAGTTATTTTATGGATCAGGCTTTTGTGAATCGTACCGTGGATTCCCGTTTTGAAAATACCTTCTTTACGGTCTGGATCGCGAACAAAGACACGCCAAATGCTCAAAACACAGCCAACAATAGCCGTGGCATAGCGTATACCTTGCGGGCCAATGTGGATACTGCCATCTGGATGCCCGATTACGAAGTGCAAGGCGCGCCACAGTTTGTGGGCACCAGACCATTCAAAGGCACCGTCATTCCTCCCAGCCTTTGGAACAATACCTATTTCCCTTCCGTGAAGAAGTTTATGGATCCAAGCCGGGGGGCTAACTTCAACGACCCATCCTCCCGACCAGCGGTGATTTACCGCTTTTCGGATGTGTACCTGACCGGGGCTGAAGCCGCATTCAAAGCAGGCCAAATTGCGACTGCCAAAGATTTGATCAATGTGGTTAGAAGGAGAGCTGCTTTCCGCCCGGGCAACACTGCGGATCAAAACGCTGCTGCTGCAACGGCTATGGAAATCAAGGAGGCAGATGTTACGCTTGATTTCATCTTGGATGAACGTACCCGTGAGTTTTATGGCGAATGGCAAAGATGGCTGGATCTGGTGCGTACCCGTTCCTTGGTGCGTCGGGTAAAAGACTGGAATCCTGAAGCTGGTGCCAACATCAAGGACTTCCACATGCTGCGCCCAATTCCTCAATCACAAATAGACAGGGTGGTAGAGGGGCCGAAGTTCCCGCAGAATCCGGGGTATTGAGGTAAATGTTGAGTAGTTTTATTTTTGGTTTTTAAGGTGTGGCACTCCAAGATGTATGGTCTTTTGGGGTGCCATATTTTATTATTGAAATGTGGAAAAATGGTCTCAAAATTACGTTTCATTTCACTATGTTTTATAGCGTACTTTTCCATATAAAAAAAACAAAAAGACATACCATACTATTACAATGTGAAAAACACTTACATATGCGAAAGAAAAATCATTTTTCATAAGCTGATCTTTAAAAACAAAAGAAATAATATCTTTGACCCAAAGCATAAACCACATTAAAGCTGTGATATCACTGAGAAACATGGTCAATTTTGAAACCGAGAAACGATAAGGGTGGGTGAAAAATGATTTAAAATCAGGTTCGTAATTTGCTTCATTCACTAAACTAAAATTATTTTTATTTTCATATTCTGTAGCCATTACTTCCCAATGCTCTTGCCAATACTTGCTTCCTCTCAAACTAAGAGAAAAAATAATATTGTATAGAAAGCCAATAAAAGCAATTATTGGTTGATATTTAAGGCCTAATTCACTTTTTGAATAAGCAAGTAGTACTATGGCAAGGGCACCCCAGAAAAATAATGCACGTTTCCAAAAATTTTCAATTTCAAACTTTCTTAAATCTAGTATTTTGTCATATAGATTAACACCCTTTTTCTCCACTATAGTATCCGCAGTCATTGCTTGATTTTCATTTTCGGGCATTGTGTACTGTTTAACGTGAACTAATAAATTGATTGGATATATCCTTTTAACATTATTTTAAGTACTCAAAGAACCTTCAATTTTGGGTTCTAGTTCCAAAGTTTATAATTTTTTTCTGCTCGTTACAATTCAATCAAAGACTAATTTTTTACACTACACTGTTTCCTTGTATCACAGCATCACAAAAACTCAACATGCCCCTCCATATCCTTCTTCTCCAAAACCTCATAAATCAACAATAATCCATTGATAAATTCACCAATGCCCAATGGCCTGGTAACAAAAACAATACCACTGTGGGGAACATTTTGTGCGTGAAGTAGAAGAAAATCATTATCTCTGGTCACAATAACCCAGGATTCTTTTGTAGCTAAAGCCAGTTGTTCGGCATCACTAAGGCCTAATGTATTCATTTCTGAGCAGGTAAAAACTTCAATACCCCGTTGTCTCAGCCCTTTTGCCACCGCTTTAGCAACATGCTCGTCCAGATAAAAACTAATTCGATCCATCCACCACTTGCTTAATTTTTGAAGGTATATTTTTGCGCAATTCAGCAACCAACAGCTCTTCCTTTGCCCAGGTTTCCTGGAGCGTCACCCGGTGGTGGTAGTAATACGCCAGTGCAGCAAAAATATCAGCTAGCTCCAAATCGTAGGCTGCGGCGATTTCATCAGCATCCATTTTTAAGAGATCATACCATTGAACGATATCCTTCACCCGGATGCGTCGATGGGCAATGTGGGGTTGTCCGCCTAGAATGCCCTGGTCGGTGACTATTCGGTTGTCAATGGATAATGCGGCAGTTGACATCTTTTTAATTTTAGGCAATTTATGTTTTTTTTTCAAAAATAGCCATAGGACTAAATGATAAGCTGATCAACAAAAAATGCCATCTCCCAACTAAGAGAGACGGCATTTTTTTTATTTCCAGCACCCTGAGGGCACCGATAACCTTATTCAGCTACCACTTCGAAAGTAACTGTTCCCGCTACTTCGCGAGACAGTTGAACCTGAGCGGTATAAGTGCCCAGTTCTTTAATTTCTTCAGCGATAGATACCTTGCGGCGCTCAATTTCCATACCCAGCTGCTCTTTGATTGCAGCAATGATTTGTACGTTGGTAACGCTACCGAAGATTTTGCCACTTTGGC